>CACJWR010000002.1 GCA_902596985.1 uncultured Alphaproteobacteria bacterium | reverse complement strand
TTTCCGTAAAGTTTTCCGTGTAGAAATTGCGAAGTAATTCAGGATTACCTGCTATTTCAAAATCACTTTCCTTTACACGATCAAAAAACTTTGAAAAAATCCAACAGGGATCCCAAATATGTTCACGTTTCTTTTTTGCTGCTGGTAAATCATATTCAAGTATAAACTTTCCAATCGCCTCAAGTAGGCTCTTATATTCATACGCACCGTACTCGTAATATAGCTTTTTATTGTTTTCGTCAGAGAAATATATATCTCTCGCTTTACGAGGACTATGTTCATCGACTAATTGATCTAAAATGCCTAAAAGGTGCCTTTTCGTAATAGCTTTGAAATCACCTACTCCCTGAAAGATTTCTGTGAGAAATTCGTGGCGTAAGCATGGGTTGTAAAACATCTGAAAAAATAAGTCTCTATCTTTCTTATAGAGATCAATAATTTCTTTACTTTCGAATCCTCGCCATCTATTTATTGCGTTTCCAAAGGCAGGGTTTCTTAAAACAGCAGCCTTAATCAAAGGTTCCTCTTTGGATTTCAATAGTCCCATAAGAGTTTTCCTATCCGTTCCGTAATTAGCTACTGCTAGCTTTAGTTTGATAGATGATGATGCCCATATGGGTTCGTAGTGCTCTCTAAATCCATATAAAGGATTTTCGTTCTTACTATTCTCTTTTAGCCAAGAAATTACTGTTTCGTCAGATGCACCTTTCAAAAATGTTGCGTGAACATTTCCTTCAAAGGTATATTCGTAATCGCTGTATTTCATCTACAAATTTTGTTTTTATTTCTCAGGTCTGTCAATGGAATTAGAAATTATAGATCTGCATGGTATACTTTTCTTAGTTTGATAAATCAGATATAAGATATAGGAGTTTTAATTGAACAAATACAGATTTGATTGGAAAGACGTTATTTACGGTTCTATTGAAATTGAAGCTAATTGCGGAAAAGATGCTGAAGAGATATTAATGAACCTTTCTTTAAAAGACCTCCTAGAAAACTCGCACAGTAACTCAGATAAAAATGAGAGAGCAATTCGATTTGCAGATGCTGGGCAACATTTTCAAAGTCTTGATAAAGATGACTGGAATAAACTTAAAGAGAACTTGTAGAACGAGCCGGTAATTTTTAAATGAAACACAACTTAGAAAAAAGAAATGACCGTATGTATTATGAGGGAACAGACGAACTTGCTGATGGTCATTTTGAGTACCACAATGAAGATGGGTCTCTATACTGCGAATACTCACTAAAAGAAGGCAAATATGATGGTGCTTGCACTTTTTACTGGTCAAATGGAAACGTTGCCCATCAAGCTTTTTTTGAAGAAGGAGGTTGTAGTGGGGAGATATTTTTTTACTACCCAGACGGTCAAATTCAAGCTGTTGAACAATTTAAAAATAATGTCCGTCATGGTGTATGCAAGCAATTCAGTGAGGATGGCACTATTGTGTTTTTATCTAGGTACGAAAATGGTGAAGAGATACATAGTGAGAGTAATTCCAATTTAAATTATTTATTAACTCAATCAAAAAAGCTTGCTCATATAGTGTATAGAAAATGTGCATTTCTTATAAAGTTGTTAGATCAGATAGTGGAAGCGATTATGGTGAGGACAATTTATCGCCTCAGTGATCGGCAAAAAAACGTAATAATGAATATTTTAATTCTTGTTGGCGTAGGAGTAGTCAACGAATTGACCCAGTAACTAATTATTGATTTTATGCAACATTATGGATCAAAAATGAGCGAACCAACATACACTAAGGACGAGCTATATTCTCCGAAAATAAGAAAAACTGGTGTAAATAATGAGTTTATTCAAACTAAATGCCGATGCATCAAAAGTTCTTAGCCAAGAGTTATTGGACCATTTGTTGAAACAATTTCCTTTGGGTAGCTCAACCATACACGGCGAAGACCATTGGATGCGTGTGCTTTATAATGGAAGGATGTTGGCTAAGGAGACAGGTGCAAACCTGAACGTTGTTGAGTTATTTGCCCTTATACACGATTGCCAGAGAGATAATGACGACTACGATTTAGAGCATGGAAGAAGAGCTGCTGAATATGTAAATAGCATATATTATGAGTGGCTTGATATTGATGAAAAAGAAAAAGAGTTACTAATTGAAGCCTGTAAGTATCATTCAGATGGATTGATTGATGCAGATATAACTGTTCAAACTTGCTGGGATTCAGATAGACTGGATTTAGGTAGAGTGGGTATCAAACCTTCTTCTGATAGATTATGCACTGAGGTTGCTAGAAGAAGTGATATAATTGAGGAAGCTTATAAACGATCAATTAATTATTAATTACTAACTTAATATGATTAGGCAGATTTATATTTTTATTTATGAACTGTACAGATTTCTCAGTCTCATTTATCAAATTTTTACATTTTTATTTAAAGTTATAGACAAGATAGTTGAAGCCGTGATGACAAGAACAATTTATCGTCTAACTGATAGCCAAAAATATGTGATGATTCATATTTTTATTATTGTTGGCTTAGCCTTGGTCAATGGGTATAATCCTTAACTCTAGTTCATTCATTGGCTGACAAAATGGCCAATAACGTATTTGCCGCTGCATTTTAATATCAATAGATAATATGCGGGGTCCCAAATACTAAAGAGGGGTACCCCTAGGGTATGAGTGAATATCTATTGTTTTGTTCTTAGGAGCCAATAGAATTGAAATATTTATCTCAGCTTATAAAATAAAATTATGGCCGGGTTTAGACAGTTCATAAAAGGTATCCAGAGAGAAGGAAATGATGGGAAAGCTTTTGAGGTTTTCTGTAAGTGGTTTTTAGAAAATGATCCGGCGACAAGGGGCTGGTTATTTGAACAATAAAACCATATGGAGTCAGAAATGACATCTATTCGATATACTGTGATATTGTTAATTTTTTCATCGTGTATGACGTATGGCTCATATGTTTATTTTGACTGGGGATCAGCAAAGGAATTTCAAAAGGATGTGGATTGGCTTTTTTGGGCTTGTGTGAAGATACTGCAAGATTGGGGAAGATGGACAGGTCTTGGCTACAATCTTTTAAACATTATTATATTTATAATTCTTCAGCCGCTACTTATTTTAATTTTCTTCGTTCTTTGGAGAATTGAGGTATCAAAGAGAAAAAGACGAAATGGTTATTAATTTTAAAATCTTAAGTCTATTCAATGCGGTACAAACTTTAGCTTGGGTAAAATGCAGCCGAGGATTAACCGTTCTTATCATGGCTTTAAGTACAATGTGCTTTGGCTATGCTATATATGCTGCCGAGGAACAGGATTTTGTAAAACTTAAAAGGTCAGCAGACGCTGGGGTTCCAAAAAGCCAGTTGGAGTTGGCGCTAATATATTATGAGGGAAAAAACGGTGTCAGGAAAAACACTGAAGCGGCTATTAAGTGGTTTCGTTTGGCTGCGTCTGCTGGAAATTCTGATGCGCAGGTACTCCTTGCTGATGCAATACGAAGAGGCCTAGGAACACAAAAAGATATAAACGAATCTATCATTTGGTACAAAATGGCAGCAGAAAATGGAAACCCTCTCGCATACGCGAGCTTAGCACAGATTTATCTTGAGAATACAGATGGTCTCGGCAATATGAAGGAAGCTCTAAAATGGCTCAAACTGGGTGCAAAGGCTAACGACCCATATTCACAAATGAGACTTGGAGACGCGTATCTTTCTGGGACAGAAGTAGAGAAAAGTAAAGCAGAAGCGGAAGTCTGGTATGCGCGGGCCATGCAAAGTCTTGAGCATCAGCGACTCTTAAGAAATGGAAACGCCTTTATCAACGGCACTGGAGTTGAAAAAAATCTAATCTCAGCTTTTAGAAGTTTTTTGGCAGCAGCAAAAGAGGGAAATGCCGTTGGCCAGTATAAAGTTGGGGAAGCTTTATATCATGGCTTAGGCATTCCATCAGATACAAGAGAAGCAGTAAGATGGTTGAAGCTTTCATCTGATCAGGGAAATGTGCCAGCAAAACATTTGCTCGCAGTTGCTCATTTTGAGGGAGAAGGCATCCGTCAAAACAGAAAAATGGCTGTTACATTATTTAAGCAGGCGGCCCTTGAGGGGTATGGTGACAGTTGCGTCATGCTTGGAAAGATTTATTTGAGCGGAAACTTGGTTGAGAGAAATTTCGATAAATCCTTCTTCTGGTTCAAAAAGGGAGCAGAAGCAGGAAATATGGACGGTCAGTATTTCACCGGGTTGGCTTTTAAAGAGGGAAAAGGTGTAGAGCAGGACCTGAAAAAATCTTTAAAGTGGATGAGACTTGCAGCAGATCAGAGAAGTACAGGTGCTCAGCTCGAACTGGGCTTAGCCTACAGTTCCGGAGCAGGTATAGAGAAAAATGATGCGCAGGCGTATAATTGGTTCCTTCAGTCGGCAGAGGGTGGAAACGAAATTGCGCAGAACAGGGCAGGAGAGTTTTTAAGGGATGGTAAAGGAGTTGTGCGCGATACCCAACAGGCTTTTGACTGGTTCATAAAGTCAGCCAATCAGGATTATAGTGATGCCATGACTAATCTCGCACTAGCCTACATGAAAGGGCAGGGCGTAATAAGAAATACCGTTGATGCGGTTAAATGGTTTAAGGAAAGTGCATTAAGAGGCGACGCAGTTGCTGAGTATTATCTTGCAACAATGCATGCTTCAGGCGTTCATTTTTCAAAAAACGAGGAAAAGGCTTTTGATCTGATGCAGAAATCTGCAGAAAAGGGTTTGGCTACCGCACAGCGAGAATTGGCAGCGTTTTATAAAAAGGGTATTGGAGTTAAAAAAAACCCAACAACAGCATTCGAGTGGCTTCTGAAAGCAGCTGATCAGAATGACGGACGGGCCTTCTTCATGCTGTCACAGGCATATTTTAAAGGGGAGGGAACCTCAAAAAACCCTGGATTAGCGCTTCTTAATGCGGAGAAAGCTGTATCACTTGGGGTTGCAGAGGCATCGTTTCTTGTTGAAGTATTAGCCTCTACAAACACTTCAAAGTCTGACCCAAAGCCAGAGTATGGACGGGGTATAGATTTCGGCAATTATCACGCTCTTATAATCGGTAATGATGATTATCAAAATTTAGAAAAGTTAAATACGGGCTCCGTAGACGCAAGAGCTGTAGAAAAAATCCTGAAAACAAAATTTAATTTTAAAACAGAGGTGCTTATAAATCGATCCAGAACGGATATTTTAGATACTTTATACAGTTACAGAGAGAAACTTACGGACAGTGATAATCTGCTGATTTTTTATTCCGGACATGGGGAAAAAGATGAGAAGATAAATAGAGGATATTGGCTGCCCGTGGACGCACACCCCGAAAAGAAATATACATGGATTTCAAATAATACAATTCTCGATGAGATTAGCGCATCCGATGCCAAACATATTTTGCTTGTTATAGACTCATGTTTTTCGGGTCTATTTGCTGAGAAACGACTAAGGGTGAAAGATGAGGTTAAAACAGTTCAAAGAGAACTTCTCGAACAAAAAAGTCAACTGAAATCAAGATGGGTTATGACTGCTGGAGGAGATGAACCGATATTTGATGCAGCAAAGGGAGAAAACTCACTTTTTGTAAAGCATTTCCTTCTTGCTCTTGAAAGCGTTGCGGAGCCCATGACTGCCATGCAGCTTTTTGATCAAGGCATAAAAAACGGTGTTGAGCTAAACAGTCTGCAAAGTCCCATATACAGACAAATTCGAAATGCTGAAAGTCAGGGAGGTGAGTTCATTTTCGTAAGAACTAAAAACTAAATGACGATCCCTTTGGGTAAAGAGGATATGCTTTATCGGTCTTCCAGTCACCATTATTATCAATGGCGACCCTGTCGACGACGCCATCCTCGTTTTCATCTAGAAGCCATCGGAAGGAGTATTTACCATTCTGGTCTACTGATACCAGACCAAAGCCATCAATAACTCTGTTGCTGTTTCTATCTATTGATATATTCCAGCCGTCATTATCACTGTTTTGATAGGATATAATATTTGCATAGCCATTATCGTTTACATCTATATAGAATTTACCATCTTTCTGCCAAATTGATGTATCTGCCTTTTTGATTTCTTCATTACTATCAGGTACATCTTCTGCAAAAGAAAGTACTGACTCATCTATAATTTTATCACCGAGCTGGACCTCTACTGTTCTTGAAAATAATGAAGCTGGAACGGACATAAAGTCTTTTGCAGCATCTCCCATAAAATTCGCACCATTTTCAAGAATTGTGAACTTAATTATATCAGACTGAACCTCAGTACTGCCATCGTCGGAAGAATAAATATACTGAATATAATCGAGTCCTCTTGGACCAACTATTTCATACATTCCCAGTGATTTTCTTTCACCCTTTTTAATAGGTTTCCTGTCCAAAAGGACTTGCTTTTCTCCGGTTGAGTCCTGGTATATTAAGGTTACTAAACCAGAGTTTAGGCCCTGTAAATCTATTCCAAGTTCCGACCCAATAACAGCAAAGTCACCATTCTCAAGCCTGTATGAAAAACCCTTTTGAAGATATACAGTTATATCTAAGTCGCCATCAATTTTATTCGATAGTGTTCTAGGGTTACCCGTACCTTTTACAACACCCTTCATTTTAGTAGATTTTTCTATGAAATCGTTAACATTGGCTAATTTAATGGTTTCTAGAAAGTCATCCGATCGGTTATCTGCTTTAAATGATGAATAAAATTCTCTAGCTAAATTTTCATTGTTTGTCTGCTGCGACTGATAAGCAAATAAAAGTCCGAAAGCGGCAATTGATGCAGCAAAAGCTAACTGGCCAAAATTTTTAAAACTATAGGCAGAGAGTGAACTTTTGGCCAAACTACCTTCCTTTTCTAAACGCTTTCTTCTGAGCTTCGCATAGAAAAGTTCAGGCATCTCCTTTTTTTCCTTGCTGTGTTTAAGCATCACCGTATTGGCCAGCTGAAATCTAAAAACTTGTTCTTCTAATTCCTTGTCTTTCTTTTCCAGTGCCTTCATTATTTTGGTCTTAAGCTCTAAGCCGGCCTCTCCATCGACATATCGCATTACCTGTTCATCTGTAAACTTCATACTGCCTATTCCTCATTGTTGGTCTGCAACTGCCTGTAAAGGCATTTTGAGAATGACTTTTTCGCTCTGGCAAGCAGGGGGAGAAGAGTTCCCAGAGGCATACCAAGAATATTACTCATTCTCTCGGTAGTCATCGGTTTTCCTGACTTATCATCTCGCCCGTTAATTTGCAGATAAAAAACTTGATACTGTTTATCACTTAATTTTTTAAGACATGTCTCATATGCGATATTGGTATACACTTCCTCGGATACATCAACGTTAAGATAGGCATCTGACATATTTCTGATATCGGTAAGAATAACATCATAATTCTTTTTTCTCCGTCCTTTATCTATGTAAATTCGGTCTAAAATTTTTCGGGCCCATGCAAGAAAGTGCTGTCCATCGAACTGATCCATTTTCTCTATGCAACGGATACATGTATCGTGAACAATATCTTCCGCCTCACTCTCATTTCTGTAACCATTTTTATTTTGAAGAAAAAATATTCTGTCAAACAGTTTTTGATACGCTTCTTTAAGCTGATCTTCAACGTACACTTGCCAGTTGGTATTAGGTTTCAATTTATTTTTCCACGAATCAATTCTTCAAAATATTCAGAAAAAATAGGACAAACTTTTTTTTAAAACAACTGCAATAAAACCGGTGTGTCGTTCGTTAAGTACTGTCTAAAGGATAAAAAAATGTTTAAGCAGCAGGTTATTTTACAGCTTTCAAAGTTATCTTAATTGATGCGCTTGTAATCAAAAGGAGACAGGACTTAAATGAGGATTACGTTATACGCTGTTGCATATGCATTTTCTGGTTATGAGTGGGCTTTTTATGAGAAGCACCACATCTGTTATTTAAATTTTTTCTCATGCAAATAGAAGGAAGTTTACGGTAAATGAATTTAATTATTTTATATGCGTCCATTCTCATTCAGGGCCAAACCATGAACCTAGAATTTAAGAACGCGCTGTTTAAAACACAAAAAGACTGTAAGTACTATCTTTCAAGGCACGAAGACTTTGTTATGGATACATTGAACATTCATCTGAAAGACTTTTACCCTAAGAGTACGATTTTATATGTCGATTGCACTGACAAAAGTAACTTTGAAGATTTAAATGAAGGTATATAGGAACAAGTCTAATTTCTTAATCGACATCTTTGAAAAAATTTAATGGAGCAAAGAGATAATAAAAGCTTTTAATATTTCAATCTTAACATCAATAATATTTCTTCTGGGATTAGATGAATGGCTCGAATACTACATTGAGCTTTGTATTTATTATTATAAAGTGCATTCAATATATGGCTGGTCCTTTTGGTCGAATTAAATCTCAAAAAAAACAGAAATTATTTTTTATATTAACACAATAAAATTTCTCCCACATTCGTTCGGTTAATTAGTTATCGAGAAAATGAGGGAGGTTGTTATGAAGGCTATACTGGAAAATAATTTTTCGAACCATGCAATTCGAAGAACACAGCAAAGAGGAATAAGGCCTTGGGCTGTTAATTTTATCATGGCATATGCTGACAAATATAAATATGCAAATCAAAGCTGTATTTCACAATTTGTATCTCACAGGAAGATAAGAAAGCTTATTAAAGAAAAAGTTATTTCTCCTGCTAAAGCTGCTTTAATAGAGGGAGTAGTTGTTATTGCAAGGGATGAAATGGTTGTGACTGTTTTTCACAAAAGAATGAGATTTCGTAAGTAAATAATTTTTAGGAGGAACACTGATGAAAGTTCAAATACCGACTAATAAACCATCCATAATTGACAGCATCCCAAATAATGTCGATATGGCTCAAGCAAATATTAATGCCCTTCTCGAGACAAACGGCATAAGCCTTATGAAAACTGTAGATTTGATATTTTGGTGGTGCGTCGACCTCTTACATTTATGGGGAGATATTACTGGTTTAGGATACAATCTCTTAAACATAATGATTTTTATTCTTTTGCAGCCGGCCCTAATTCTGATTTTTTTTATTCTTTGGCTTTCAGAAAGAACAAGGAAAGGTCGGTTTAATGGTTAGTCATACAACTTGGATAGTCTTTGCTCACCTTGTTCTTTTTAATCCTCAAGGCAACGGTAACGAGAACGAACTTAAACAATGGCCCGAAAAAAAATTCACTAGCCAAAATGCGTGTTATCAATTTTTAAGTGACAACTATGACAAACTAGATGCTGAGCTGCAAAGACATGCAAAAACACGTAATGGAAGAGTTATTATTTTAGCATGTGGAGATAAAAAACGTTTAAGCAAAACCTCGTTACAGTATGAACTTTATCACAAAAGAGGCCTGGAAAGTTAAAAAATAAGGAGAAAAAATGCCATTTGATCAACAGAACAGCAATTACGAAAAACAATACCACAGTATTTTCAGAAAAGAACTTGTTGCGGACAGGGATAATAAAATACTTAAAGAAAATGAAACCAAAAAAAGGATATATAATCGAACGATATATTTTTTTGTTTTCGCAACTATTTTCTTTCTTTTAATTCAAATGGGAATTATTACCCCGATGACCTTGATGTCATGAAATGGAAATATATTTTGCCTGCAACCGCTATTATATACCTCTTGAGGGGAGATGAGTGGGTTATGTACTATGCAGCCTATGCAGAATATTGTTTTACCCTGAAAGATCACCTCAACTTCTCTGACGATAATGGTAGCTTTATGTCTTGCTTCTCTAATTCGCTAACAAGAAAAGGCGGTTAGAAAGTATACGGGTTTTTGTGAGGCTAGGCTCTACATATATTTTTTTTTAAATCTTTACAATACTTTGGTTTTCAAAATGAAAAATGTGTATATTCATTCTTTAAAAGGGTGTGAAACTCAAGAAAACTTAGCGCAGAGAATTCCGATACCCATCTCATTGAACAACTTACCTTCACGATTTTTTAATGAAGTGTCAAAGCTAAATTTTTCTGCTAACGGTACCGCTCCTGCCGTTCCACTGCATGACATATACCAAAAGTGAAATGGAGTATTTCCATAACTGTCCTGTATGTTCGGATTGGCTCCATTCTTCAACAAATAATAGCTTATGTTAAAATTTCCTGCAGCATAGTGAAGTGGAGTTCGTCCATATTTATCCTGTAAATTAATAAAATCTGTGAAGTAAATAAGGCCCTTAATTATATCTGCAAAATTTGGGGTGCAATCTTTATAAAGATCAAGTGTTGAGATTTCTGAATATTTGTATGAACAGGAGGGCTCTGGAGTATTGCCCGCTATTTGTTTGGGAATGAATTTTGGTACACCAGTACGTAATGCAGTTTGACTGCTTAGCTCATTTTTTTCTTCATAAAATTGAGGGTTTCCGGACGCATAATGAAGGAGACTGGCGCCTATGCTGTTCTTTAAATTTATTTCAGCTCCCAGATTTAATAACTCAACATAATTCGAAATACTTCGACTTTTAAGAGACAGAAATATCGGAGTTTCTCCGAATGCATCCACCTCATTGATTTTCGCACCTCTCGAGGTAAGGAAAGCAATAACAGCTTCATTATTTTTTCTACCAGATGCAAAATGAAGAACTGACTGGTACGCTAAATCTTTATAATTTACGTCTGCTCCAAGCTCTGTTAGATACTGGATTGCTTTCATATTGCCGTAGCTTACACCCGTTAATAAAGCGTTGTTCCCATACAAATCATTAAATTGCTCTTTATATTTTGTCTTGCAATTCTCCAATCTAGTTATGGTGCGATCTATATCTTTCGAAGAAGTGCCCTTCCAAAAACTTGGGTATGAGGTGTAATTGCAGGCAAATGCTGATGAGGTAAGAAAAATAAAAAAAACTGATAAATATATTGTTTTTCTCATAACCCGTAGAAAAATCTCGTTAAATCTTGTAGCACGCTGCAATAAATTATCATCGCAATTCGTTATATGTTTAAAGATAACATATTGGAACAAATATTGTGTACAAATTTATTTACAGGCTTGCCCTGACTGGATGCTTAGCATTTTCTGTTGGGTGCGTGTCATCTGGCAAAAAACCAGAAAACAGTTATAGTTTGCTCAAAGATAATTTATCTATAACTAAGAAAGAAGGGGAAAATAATCATTTAAAGGATCAGACAGATTTTTTTATTGTAGCGAAATTAAAATCTGTAAACGATCAGCCGAAAGAATTTCTAGAGTTTAAAAAAAGGCGATTTGAAAAAAAAGTACAGTGTATGCGGTGGATGTCCGATCATAGGCAGTTCATAGAACATACACTTAACAGGCATATAGCGGCACAAAAGAAAGGGTATTTTGTTGATAGTATAGAATGTTTAAAAATCAGCTATTTTTTCAAAAAAACTCATAATCGAGAATATGAGGTTTAATATTCCGCTCTTTCTCAAATAGATTTTAAGACAGTGTGCGTATACCTATTCAGGATTTGATGTTCTAGCTATTTTATTCTGTGCTTAAGTTTTTGCTTCTTTATCCATTCAAATATCTCATGTTTACACCAAACCACTCTGTTTGGCCCTAGTTCAAAAGGTGGTATCAAATGGCCGGAAAGTGCCCATCTATAAACGGTGGACTCACTTATGTTGAGAATTCTTGCTACTTCTTTTCTGGTTATAAAATCTGTCATTCACGGGTCTTTCTTTAAAATGAACCTTGCGATCGACCACTATGAAATTTTTTATTTTTCTCTTTAAAATGCGAGTCTTATTTTTTTTTGTCAACTATCAAATTTCGTCCGTTTTTATATTAATTAGTCAGAACAAACTTCTCCCAGTCTTTCATTAACATCCGTCGCTTATCCAGTAAGTCAGAACGAAGATAAGCTTCCTTTGTCCGATCAGGTAATTTATGCGCAAGCGAGAACTCAATGGTATCGTGGTCGTAGCCACAATTACTGGCAGCCCACTCTCTAAAAGTTGAACGAAATCCATGTACTGTGATGCTCTTACGCGGAAATTCTCTCTTTAGTAATGTCAACATCGCCATGTTACTTAATGGGTGCATGCCTCCCGGTCTAGGAAAGACATAATCTGCGTTATGACCCATGAGCGTGCTTTCTAAAAGTGTAACCGTCGACTGACATAAGGGCACCCGATGCGTACGACGGGCTTTCATTAATTCAGCAGGAATAATCCAGACTTTGTCTGTCCAATTTATTTGGTCACGTTCGCAATGACGTATTTCATGTGTCCGGCAGGCTGTTAGAATTAAAAACTGTAAGGCTTTGGAAGCAATTGTTTCTACAGTCTGCAGTTTTTTAAAAAACCCCGGGAGTTCCGACCAATCTAGAGAGGGGTGATGGAACACGCGTTTTACCTGACGTGAGGGGGCAAGAAGGTGTTCGAGATTATCATCCCAGACAGCAGGATTATAGTGGTCATACCAACCCATAGTTTTTGCAAAACCAAAGACTTTTTTTATGCGTTGTTGTACCCGACGAGCGGTTTCATGCTTTGTTGCCCAAATGGGTTGGAGGATTTTCAATATATCACGACTGGTAATAGTATTTAATGGTTTGGCATCGAGAATGGGAGACGCATAGGTTTGTAAACTTTGCGACCATTGCTTTATATGTTTTTCATTGTGCCAACCGGCTTTTTTACTCTCTATCAGTCGTTCAGCAATATCAGAAAACTTTAAACGTGCGCGCTGAATGGCAATCTTTTCTTTTTCTATTCTGTAAGCACAGGGGTCACGGCCTTGCAGTTTATGCGCTTGGTATTTGATATGAAGAGCCCGAGCATCACTTAGGGAAACCTTAGGGTAGGGGCCTAATCCCATTTCCCGGCTCAAGCCATTAATCCGGTAGCGGTACGACCACTTTCCGCGATCAGTAGATGTTAGCGTTAAGTACAATCCGTGACCGTCATGAAGACGCGCGCCCTTAGAGGCAGCTTTTATCTCTTTTACCGTTAGTTTTGTCATATCTTTCTTTCCCTTTCTGATGGTTCCAGTCCACAAACCAGCCCACAACTGGTCCACAAAATAGCCCCAAACGTACGTGACATCCGATGACATAGGATGAACACGCATAGTGTTAAAACGTCAATAAAAACAGGGGGTTGTGATATCGGATGACATCTGATGACATGAGAAAGAACATGCTAGTGGCGGAGGAGGTGGGATTCGAACCCACGGTAGACTTTCACCTACGTCGGTTTTCAAGACCGGTGCATTCAACCACTCTGCCACTCCTCCGGTTAGGGAGATAATATAAAGAATTTTTTTTTTTTCAATTGAAAATATCTTTATTATTTAATCCCATATATCTATAATTCTTTGGAAGCAAATATTGTATTTAAAGTATTGGGAGAGTGTGATGAAAGTCAAAGCATATGCCGCAAAAAATGAAAAAGGCCTGTTGGAACCCTATGAATACGAATTGGGAGAAATAGGGCCTGATGATGTTGATATTGAGATAGAAAACTGCGGACTTTGCTACAGTGATGTTCATTACATAGACAATGATTTTTCAAACAACGAATATCCATTTGTCCCTGGCCACGAGGTTATAGGGAAAATTACAGCAATCGGTAGCCAAGTTAAAGATAGGCATGTTGGTCAGAGAGTGGGAGTGGGCTTTCAGGCGGGGTACTGTAAGACGTGTGAATGTTGTTATAATGGTGATCATAATCTTTGTGATGATAGAGTGGGTGTTTTTGTAGGCCGAAATGGAGGTTTCGCCGATAAAATAAGAGTTCAAGATTTAAGTGCTATTCCAATCCCTGACGCACTTGATCTCCGAACTGCCGGTCCACTTATGTGCGGTGGTATTACCGTTTTCAATCCATTTGTCCAATATGCAGTAAAACCCACGGATAGCGTATGTATTTTTGGAATAGGTGGGCTTGGACATATGGCTATAAAGTTTGCTAATGCTTGGGGTTGTGAAGTCACTGCTATTACTGGTTCTGAAAATAAGGTGGAAGAAGCTAAGAGTTATGGCGCTCATAATGTAGTTGTTGCGAGTGATATTGATGCAATTAAAAAGCTTAAAAAATCCTTCGACTACTTATTTTTCACCGGTCATGCATTCAAGGGTAAATGGGGGTTATTTATGAATACTCTTAAACCAAAAGGTAGACTTCATTTCCTTGGTCTATTACCTGAGCCTCTAAATATAACTATGTTTCATATGTTGAGGGGTCAGAATTCAGTATCTGCAAGTCCTGTTGGAGGACCAGAAGCAATGAAGAAAATGGTAGAGTTCTGCGCAAGACACAAAATAATACCCGAGGTAGAATTTTTTAAAATGTCAGAAATCAATGAAGCCATAGCCCACCTTAAAAGTGGTAAGGCAAGATATAGGATCGTTCTGGAAAACTAGCTAGCTTCAGTTTTTGATTTTAATTGATATCATTTCAGCTACTGAGTTTTGATTCTCGTTTACCTTTTCTTGTAAGTCATTGATACGTTCACGTCTCTCAGAGATCTGAACTGAGTTTTTCATAATATCTATTGCGTTGGTCTGTGTCTTTGATTGAATCTCAATAATTCGTTTCTGATTTTCAGAGGCCATCTCCTCTATTTTCACGCACCTTTTTTTGTTTTGGTCTATACGCTTCTTATTATCTTTTTCAGTAGCCTTTGAGGGATGAAACTCACCCTTAAGAAATTTTTCGTTAGTTGCTAAGTTTTCTGTATTAAATTGTAGTGTTTCCTCATTTTTTTTCATAATCATTCTGTTAAGTTCAATAAGCTTCTTGTTTATTTCAGTGAGTTGTTTATTCACTTCAAGAATAGTTTTATTAACAGAAGATTTGTGCTCCAGAAAATCTAATTGAGCTTTATTATTCATCGATTCTCTAAAATTTATTTCCACATCTCGCTCGGCAATCATATTGCTCATTATAGCTAGTCTGTTTCTTAGAATTTCATCTGTTTCTTGATTAGCCAAGTGATGATTGCCCATGTAAGCTGCATTATAGTTTCTCATAATAGAGGCGTAATTCTGCTCTATGGAGGCCCTGCATACTTCCACTTTTGTCTTATTTGAATTTATAAGTATTTCAAGCTCGAATATTTTTCGGCGATTAGATTGTATTTGGGCCTTATTTTCGGGATTCATACGTCACCTCTTTCTAAATGTATTAGTTGATAAAACTTTACTACTTTGGACATTAACCTACTATAACGTAATAAGCGTATAAAATTCAAAAAAATATTAAATCTCGGTGAAACAGTTTAGGATTAGATAAAAATGTATAAAGAATTGTTAACTTCGCAGCATGGCGATACTTGCGTGATTTCCCTTAACAGACCAGAAAAGTTAAACGCATTTACTAAAACCATGCAAGACGAACTTATTAGAGTTTTTGATTACACTGATCAGAATGACGATATTAAATCAGTCGTGATTACTGGGGAAGGGCGTGCCTTTTGTGCAGGAGCGGACTTGGTTGATGGGCCAAACACTTTTAATTATGCAGAAGAAGGAAACAGGCTCACTAACGATAATAATCGTGATGGAGGAGGGTTAGTGGCGCTAAGAATTTTTAGATCCAAAAAGCCAGTAATAGGTGCAATCAATGGAGATGCTGTTGGTGTAGGGGCAACAATGACTTTACCAATGGATATAAGAATTGCTTCACAATCGGCTCGGTTTGGATTTGTGTTTTCACGAAGAGGTGCAGTTCCCGAAGCCTGTTCCAGCTGGTTTCTTCCTAGAATAGTGGGTATCTCTAAAGCTCTGGATTGGTGCTACACTGGGAAAGTATTTAATTCTCAAGAGGCCTTGGAACATGGACTAGTCTCCGATGTAATATCCGATGATAAATTGATAGATAGAGCACTTGAGATTGGCTCCAGCTACAGTAGTAAAACCTCTGCAATATCTGTTTCTCTTTCCAGACATATGATGTGGAATATGCTAGCCGCAACCCATCCAGCGGAAGCACATATTTTGGATTCTATGGCGATGGAGAGAATGGGAAAGTCCCCAGATATTAAAGAGGGAATAGCTTCGTTTTTAGAAAAAAGATCTCCTAATTTTTCGATGAAAGTCAGCAAGGATTTACCTGACCTATCGGCTGCTATAAAATCCAAGTAATACAAAAAGCCTACATTTTTAAAGACATTAGAGAGTTATTCGCCACTGCTGCCATTTCAAAAAAAGTGCTCTTCTCTCTTGTAAAAACTTCGTTGTATTGTCGGACGGCAGAAACAGGTAGAATAGATAAGTCTTCTGACAATAAAGCTGCTGCACAAGTTTTTCCAAAAAGAGTTCCCGGCGCAATACCCCTCCCTGAATAACCAAAACACGATAGAGCATTCTCTTCAAAGTTCACAATTTTTGGTATGTGATCTTTAGTCATTGCTATTTTACCCGACCAACGATAATTAAACTCTACATCGGGTAAAAAAGGAAAGAGGGCCTTAAGCTTTTTGTTTGCCCAATTCGCATGAATATATTTTCCAAAGCCTTCAGAGTTACCCATTGTTCCCAAAATGAGACGTCCAGCGTCATCCACTCTAAAGGAAGACATAATTTTGGCTGTATCCCAACAACCCTCTTTGCCAGGTAAGATCGTACTCATTTCATTAGAGTTTAAAGGTCTCGTCGCAAATTGTGAGTAATAAACGGTAGAAAATTTACCTGTATTATTTGCCTTGTCTAAATCTTCATAGGCATTCATAGCAAGGAATAAATATTTGCTTTTAATTTCAATACCTCGAACATAGGTTTTCCACATTCCATTTTGTTTTTTAACCTGAGATACTTTTGATTTTTCATATATCTTTACGCTTAATTCTTTTGCTTTTCGTGCGAGGCCTCTGCAATAAGCCAGTGGTTGTATTGTTCCTGCTCTAGAGTCATGAAGTGATCCAATAAATTTAGAACTTCCCACTTTATTATCAGTCTCAGTTTTATCAAACAGTGTTAATGGCTCTTCAAATAATTCTCCTTGTTTAAATCTTTCAATTAGATAACCCATTCCCTTTTCTGAGTGAGCACAATGTAAAGTTCCATTTCTTTTGGGTTCGCATTTAATTTTGTTTTCTTCAATAATTGAGAAAACTAGATCAGGGGCTGAACCAAGAGCAGAAATAAGCCTTTTCCCATGCTTTTCTCCTAAAATAGAAACAATTTTTTTTGGTGGTAGCCATAAACCTGCATTTACTAAGCCAACGTTCCTACCAGAACCACCAAAACCAATGGTCTCACTTTCGAGTAACACTACTTTGGCTCCCACCTTTGCTGCTTCTAAGGCGGCAGAGCAACCTGTAAAGCCTCCTCCAACGATTAATAAGTCGGTAGTTTGGCTTTTCAGGGGTTCAGAAAAAGTTTCGTTTTCTTTAGACGTATTTTCCCACAAATTATTCATCAGCGACAATCAATTTTATTTATAAATTCCCTTATCTTTAGCTAAATTCTCAGTCTAATTTTAATGGCATACCTATCAACAAACCACCATCAACTGCCAATAGTTGACCTGTAACGTGATTACTGAGATCACTTGCAAAAAAAAGTATTGACCCTATTATATCTTCAGCACTTGGTGCTTCACCAAGTGGATTTGTCTTTTCGTACGCTATTATAGCCTTTTTAAACTTTTCATCTCCAAGACTATTTTTCCACCAGTCGGTAGCCACAAAGCCAGGGCATACAGCATTCACTCTTATTCCATCCGGCCCAAGGGAGCGAGAAAGTGCCAAAGTCATGGAGTTCAGAGCACCTTTAGACGCAGCATAGGCAACTGATGATCCTAGTCCACGCAACCCTGCGACAGATGAGATATTTACGATGCTACTTTTTTTATTCTTGGCGAGATGTGGGCGCGCGTGTTTTATTAGCTCATAGTTGCTATTTAGATTAAGAGACAAAATATTTTCAAAATCTTCTCTTTGCAATGCATCTAAGTTAGAATGATCAGCAAATTTCGTTCTTCCCGCATTATTAATCAAAATATTAATTGCTCCAAATTCGCTAAACGCTCTATCAATTATATGCCTACACCCTTCATCAGTTGCAATATCAGATTTTATTATGAGTGGAGGATCCCCAAGGCGTGAGCATTCATGTGCCACTTCTTCTGCAGCCTCTTTGCTCTTGGAATAATTAATTGTGACTCTGCCGCCCATGGACGTTATTTTTTTTGCGGCCTCGGCTCCAATTCCTGCCGAAGATCCCGTTATCACAGCGACTTTACCTTTAAAATCCATTTATAGCCTCTTAAGTTTCTAAACAGCTTAGCAAAATTTCAATTTTTGGAGTATCCTATAATATCTGTTTTAAATAAATATTTTTAATTTCTCTAATGTCGGTTCATAATATAAACTTATGCTTTTATGGAGATTAGAATGAAATTATATTTTGCACCTAATTCTAGAGCCGTAAGAATTGCGTGGCTTCTTGAAGAGTTGGGCATAGAGTATGACGTCGAAAAATATAAAGTTGGGGATAGGGCACTGCGTACGCCGGAATATTATAAAATTCATCCGATGGGAAGGATTCCTGTTTTGGAGGATGGAGAAACTAGAATTTATGAATCAGGAGCAATAGTGCAGTATCTACTTGCTAGACATGGGGATGGAAAATTTGTGCCAGATGTCAATGACCCGTCTTTCCCTGAATACTTGCAATGGTTGCACTACGCAGAGGGCTCAATCATGGGACAAGTGAATATCTTAGTTGTTGAGACAATACTTTTGCCGCCAGAAAAAAGAAATGATGTAAATGTAAATAGAGCACTAAAATTATTACGGGTAGCACTAGGTAATGTAGATAATAGATTACGAGATAGAGAATACTTAACCGGGACCTTTACAGGAGCTGATATAATGACGGGTCATGCTTGTTTCGGTGCTATGAATGCTGGAGCAGAAATTGACGATTATGAGCATTTAAATGCATATATAAATAGACTTTTAAAGAGACCAGCATTAGAGAAAGCGCGTTCACTATGATAAAAAATAATATTATAAAAAATACAGATCATCTTCAGGCTGAGGTGAGAGATGGAGTCGGTATTATCGCATTTAATCGCCCAGAGGCTAAAAATGCATTATCGGATGAATTGACACCAGAATTGAGAAGAATGTTAATTGAATTTGAAGGTGATCGAGATGTAAGAGTTATAATTATCACCGGAAATGGAGGATCATTTTGTTCAGGTGGAGACGTCAAAAGCTTTGCGAGTGATAGTGACCCAGGCCTTTCAAAAGATCTTAGTTTAGAGCAACAAATAAGAAAATTGCAAATTGGACAGGAAGGCGTTTCCTTAAAAATTCATGAGATGCCAAAACCAACCATTGCTGTGTTGCCCGGTGCGGCTGCAGGCGCAGGAATGTCCATTGCGTTAGCCTGTGACTTAAGAATTGCTTCTGAGAAAGCCTTTCTTGTGCCAGCTTTTGGCGGCATTGGCCTCTCCGGCGATTACGGAGGCAGTTGGTCATTGAGCCAACTTGTTGGTCCGTCAAAGGCCAAGGATATTTATTTTTCAAACAGGCGCATTCAAGCCCAAGACGCTCTTGATGAGGGAATTGTAAATTATGTGGTTAGTGAGTCAGATTTAGAGTCTTTCGCTCTACAAAAGGCCTCTGAGATCGCCTATTTTTCGCCTACTGCTCTCCAGTATATGAAAGAAAACCATAATCGAGCTACGTCTGCAAACTTTAAGGAGAGCTTGGCAATGGAGGCGGATAGAATGATAAGATGCTTTCAAACAGAAGATCACAAAAATGCAGCAAAAGCATTTGTTGAAAAAAAGAAACCAAACTTTGTTGGAAAGTAGAAACAATTAAAGGAGAAACTTTATGGTTGATTTTAAGTTTATATTTGATTTTGGGAGTCCAAAAACTTACCTAGTTTACAAACTTTTACCTGGAATAGAGAAGAGAACCAATACCAAGGCAGAGTATGTTCCAGTCTTGTTAGGAGGTATCTTTAAGTCAACCAATAATGTGTCGCCAATTGAGTCATTCAAGACGGTGCCAGCCAAAGGAAAATATGATGATTTAGATACGGCTAGATTTGTCAAAAAACATGATATTGCTTTTAACTTCAATTCAAATTTCCCCATTAATACTTTAAACTTAATGAGGGGTGCCGTATATGCTCAGGAAAATGGCATTTTTGATAAATATGTTGATGTCGTCTTTAAAAGCATGTGGGTTGACAATAAAAAAATGGATGATTTGGAAGTTATTCAAACTGTTCTTTTAGAAAATGGACTGCCCGTCAAGGAAATATTTGAGGGAACCCAAGATCAAAAAATAAAGGACAAGCTTATTAAAAATACTAGCGAAGCTGTTGAAAAGGGAATATTTGGAGCTCCTAGTATGCTTGTAGAGGATGAGTTATTTTTTGGAAAGGAAAGCTTGCAAGACGTTGAAGAACTTATATTGAGTAAATCGGAATAAATATGAAGCAATTTATCGTTAAGGAAATTCCAAAATCCAATTTAGAAATTTCAAATTTTGAAATGCAAGAAGTCGATATACCAAAGCCTTCTTCAGATGAAATTTTAGTCAAGAATATTTTACTCTCCATAGATGCAGCAAATAGAACTTGGATGCAGGGAAGAACTTACAGAGACCAAGTTTTTGCTGGCGATGTGATGCCAAGCTATTCCATTGCCGAGGTTGTTGAAAGTAATCACCCAGATTTTAAAATAGGGCAAGTTGTTACTTCCGAGAGCTACTGGGAAGAGTTTAGCTTGGTTAAAGCTAAGGATGTTAATAAGTGTCCTCAAAACGTCCCGCTTACCTATTTGCTATCTATCTTCGGTATAGCAGGTCTAACCGCATATCATGGTTTATTTGATGTCGGAAGATTGGAAGCTAGCGATACTGTTGTAATCTCCGCTGCTGCTGGGTCGGTTGGTATATACGCAGGACAATTAGCTAAGGCGATGGGATGTAAAGTTATAGGTATCGCCGGAAATGACAAAAAATGTAAAGAGGTTGTAGATAGTTTAGGCTTTGATGGGTGCATAAATTATAAAACTGGCAACCTATTAAAAGACCTTAAAGAATGCTGCCCAGAGGGAATAAGTTTATATTTTGATAATGTAGGAGGACATATCTTAGAGGCTGTTCTAGTAAGAATGCAAAACAGGGGACGGATTGTTTGTTGTGGGGCTATAAGTCAGTATGAAAGCTCTTCTCCTGTAGGGCCAAGGAATGTTCCCGGTTTTATCATTACAAAGCGACTAAAGATGGAAGGCTTTATTGTAATGGATTTTCAGGAAAAACACTTAGAGGCCATAAATCATATGAAAACTTTATTAGACAATGGAAAAATTAAAGTTGTTGAAGATATCGCCGAAGGATTGGAAAGAGCACCTGAAGCTTTGGTTAACCTTTTAAACGGTAAAAACTTTGGTAAAAGCATGGTCAGAGTTTTTCCCGATCCATAAGTAAAGGGAGAGGGATGGACTTTAATCAAGCTGTACAGCAAATTCTGAATACTGATGAATTATTTCAAACTGAAAATGTTGAGATAAGGGGGACGACTTACAAAGCATTTAATAAAGTGCCGCCAGACTTAAAAGAATTACTTGAGTATGGAAAGACAGTAAGAGAGTGGGAAGAGTTTGTCGTTTATGAAAAAGAGAAAATATCATATTTAGATTTTTGCAATCAAGTTAGTAAGCTTAGTTCCTTCCTACAAAAAGAGGCAGGCATCAAAAAAGGTGACAAAGTGGCAATTGCGATGCGCAATTACCCCGAGTATTTAACCATATTAATGGCAGTGGCCTCCATTGGGGGTATCGTTGTCTTTGTAAACGCCTGGTGGACAACAGAGGAAATGGAATATGGGTTCGATGATAGCACAGCAAGGGTTTGCTTTGCTGATAAAGAGCGTTTAGCAACAATAAAACCCTTTGCGAAAAAGAAAAACATCAAATTATATTCCGTCAGATGTCTAGATGATCCTGAGATTGAAAAATATGACGACATTCTTTATAATTTTGAACAAGTTGACCTAGTTGATGTAGACTTAAAACCAGATGACGACTTTGCTATTATGTACACATCAGGTTCCACAGGACATCCAAAAGGGGTTGTTTTAACCCACAGAGGTGCCATTACAGCAACTTTTTCATGGCTAATGGCTGAAAGAGTTGGAGGTCTTTTGGCTGATCCCGAAAAGCTCGCGAGAAGAAGAGCTTCGAGTGTTCTACTTTTATCACCAATGTTTCACGTTAATGGATCTCACCCCAATTTTTTCTATTCTATAGCTAGAGGATCCAAGATTGTTTTAATGTATAAATGGGATCCAGCGAAAGCAATCGATATCATTCGTGACGAGATAATTACTAGAATAACTGCTGTACCGACTGTAGTAGCAGACCTTGTCCAACAGGCAAGAGACCAAAA
The DNA here is from genome assembly GCA_902596985.1 of uncultured Alphaproteobacteria bacterium. Taxonomy (GTDB): domain Bacteria; phylum Pseudomonadota; class Alphaproteobacteria; order Rhodobacterales; family Rhodobacteraceae; genus CACIJG01. Next base: position 85,173 of record CACJWR010000002.1, on the reverse strand, counting down.
TGTGTCTTTGGATACACTTGAATTTCTAGGTGCAGGTGGGGCTAAAAGACCAGCTGCCCAGGTTGGTGTTGAAAAACAAACTTTGCCACTTGCAGATATTGCCTCTGGATATGGAATGACTGAAACAAACGCTTTAGGGTTAGGTATATCTGGCGATGAGTATGTTGAAAAGCCAGAGTTAGCTGGAAGACTATACCCTCCACTGCAAGAAATTAAAATAGTAGATGATAATGATATTCAATTGCCAAATGGACAACTAGGCGAGATCTGTCTAAAAAGCCCAGCAAATATGAGGTGCTATTTTAATAAGAAAAAGGCAACAGATGCTGTCTTAAAGGATGGGTGGATGCATACTGGGGACTTAGGAGTTTTAGATAATGAAGGACTAGTAACAATAGTTGATCGAAAGAAGAATATAATAATTAGAGGTGGAGAAAACATTTCATGTTTAGAAGTAGAGGGCGCTCTCCAGAAGTTCCCAGGTGTTATTGAGTCTGTTGTTTTTTCTGTTCCTGAAAAAAGATTTGGGGAAGAAGTAGGTGCTTGTATAAATATGTATGGAGATACCAAAGATAAAAATGAGGAAATATCTTCTTTTCTGAAAGATAAATTAGCACATTTCAAGATACCTGTTCATTATTGGTGGGTAAATCGATCTTTGCCAAGGGGTGCAACCGATAAGTTTGATAGGATAAAGATCAAAGAAATGTGTCTAAATAATAGTTGGAGTGATGAAGATGGATGAACAGAACTATATTTTGGAAGCCGAGAAAAAAGTTGTGGATATTAAAGGGTTGCCGGAAAGTTTGCCTAAAAGGGAAATTAATAGTGTCGGAATAATAGGAGCTGGTACGATGGGTGGTGGTATAGCCATGAATTTTGCAAATGTGGGAATTCCAGCTCATATTGTTGAAACAAGCCAAGATCAACTAGACAAAGGGATACGTAACATAAGCAATAATTATGAAAGATCAGTTAACAGAGGTAAAATCTCAAAGGAAGAAGTAACTGATCGCTTAAAACTGATTTCCTCATCAATACAATTAACTGATTTAGGGCACTGTGATTTGATTATTGAAGCTGTTTATGAGGATTTAGAATTAAAAAAAAACATATTTAAAGAGCTGGATAAAATTGCCAGGCCCTTCTCAATCTTGGCAACAAACACATCAGCGTTAGATATAAATAAAATTGCTTTGGCTACACTTAGACCGGATGACGTAATTGGGCTTCATTTTTTTTCCCCGGCAAATGTAATGAAACTTGTGGAAATTGTACGCGCTAAGTTTACCAGTGATGTCGTTGTAGCAACTAGTCTATCATTGGTAAAGAAAATTAATAAAATACCAACAATTGTAGGCGTTTGCCCTGGATTTGTTGGAAATAGAATTTTATTTGCTCGTCAAAAACAAGCTTTGAATATGGTTTATAATGGCTTAATGCCCTGGGATATTGATAAGGCGTTAAACGAATTTGGTTTTAAAATGGGACCTTTCCAAATGTCTGACTTGGCAGGGTTAGACATAGGTTGGAGAAAAGGAGAAAAGACAACAAATCCTATCAGAGATGCGCTATGTGAATTGGACAGAAGAGGTCAGAAAACCAGTGCTGGGTATTATGATTATGATGAGAACAGAGTTCCCAGAATATCCAAGATTACCGAAGAGTTGATAAAAGATATTACCGGAGAAGAAAGAGCAGAAAATATGGAAAGTGCTGAGATAATTGATCAGTGTATTTTCCCAATGGTAAATGAAGCACTATTAATTTTAGAAGAAGGAATGGCACAAAGACCCTCTGATATTGATGTGGTATGGCTGAATGGTTATGGATTTCCAAGAGATAAAGGAGGTCTATTGTTTTGGGCAAACAAAATTGGTAGTACTCAAATTTTGGAGGGCCTTAAGAAAATGGAAGATAATGGCTTGGAGATTAACATATCTGAAATGCTAAAAGATATGGTCAAAAAGAATGAAAACATTTTTGATAAAAAAGATCAAAAAATCAGAGTATAGGAGGTGTTTAAATGGAGTATGAATTTGTAAAAGTTGAGAAAAAAGACCACATCTCAATAGTAACAATAAATAGACCTGAGGTTTATAATGCCGTCCATCCTCCACTAAGCTTAGAACTGGATCAAGTCTGGAATGAGTTTTTTGAAGACAGTGAGCAATGGGTTGCTGTTTTAACTGGAGCTGGGGACAAAGCTTTTTCTGCTGGAAATGATCTGAAATACTCAGCGCAACCAGGAAAATATAAAGTTCAGCAACCGAAAAGTGGGTTTGCGGGGCTGACAAATAGATTTGATCGCACCAAACCTATCATAGCAGCTGTAAACGGGTTTGCTATGGGTGGCGGAATGGAAACAGCTCTCTCGTGTGATATTATATTGGCGTCAGAGAACGCTAAATTTGCCCTTCCTGAAGTAAAAGTAGGTTTTTTCGCCGCGGCTGGCGGGGTTCAACGACTTAGTAGACAAATAGGCAAAAAGGCGGCGCTCGAAATGATACTAACAGGGCGCAGTGTGGATGCTAAAGAAGCACTAAAGTTCGGTATCGTAAACGAGGTTTTTTCTCAGTCAGAATTATTAGATAAAGCAATTGAAAAGGCTAATGTAATAGCTGGCAATTGTCCATCGTCTATAAAGTATTCTCTGGAAGCTTTAAATCACATGGATCAGTTAGAAGAAATGTCATCTGCGCTTGAAAAAAGTTATGAGCTAATAGACTTATTGAGGCAAACAGAGGATCACAAAGAGGGAGTTTCCGCATTTGTTGAAAAGCGCGCTCCCCAATGGAAGAATAAGTAATCGTTTTTAAAGAAAGGAAATTCAATGTCTACACTGTTTAGTCTTCAAGGAAAAAACTGCTTAGTTACAGGAGCTTCAAAGGGTATGGGTAAAGCTATGGCCTTAGCCTTAGCTGAACATGGAGCAAATGTTGTGATATCAAGCCGGAAGCAAGATCAGTTGGAGGAAACAGCTAATGAAATAAATAAGAAAGTTGGAGGTCAAAATATTTTGCCTATAGCTGCTAATGCTGGGCGTAAAGAAGACCTGAATCAGCTCGTTCAAGAGACCAATAAGGTCATTGGCAAGATAGATGTCTTAATAGGAAACGCTGGAGTTAATCCACACTATGGACCTATGTCAGATATATCCGATGAAGCATATGACAAAACAATGGCAACGAACGTAAAATCAAATCATTGGCTGTGCCAAATGGTTGCACCAGATATGATTTCAAGGGGAGGGGGTTCAATTATGATTACCTCAAGCGTTGGGGCGTTCGAGCCTTCTTTACATCTCGGCACCTATGCAATTTCAAAGTTAGCTGTTATAGGGCTAGTTAGAAATTTAGCTGCAGAATATGGACCAAAAAATATTAGAGTCAATGCAATATGTCCTGCAATAATTAAAACGGATTTTGCCAAGGCATTATGGGAAGATGATACAAAGGCTAAGGAAGCCATTTCTAAAATACCGCTTGGTCGTTTAGGAGAACCTGAGGATCTACAAGGGCTTGCGGTATTTCTGGCATCTGATGCGAGTAGTTACATCACAGGTCAGGCGATGACTGTATGTGGCGGTGGCTATATGTGGCGTTAATAAAAGGGAAAAAGATATGGATATTAAAGATAGAGTAATCGTGGTAACTGGAGCAGCCAGTGGAATAGGTAGATCTCTTGTCAAAATCTTCTATAAACATGGCGCAAAGCATGTTGTGAGTGCAGATGTAAATATGGACGGAATAAGCAAGGTCGCAAAGGAATATGGTGGCACTGCTATGAAATGTGATGTTAGTCGAGAAGGGGATATTGCAAAAGTTATAAGAACAACAGAAAGAGAAATTGGTCCAATATCAATTTTTTGCTCAAATGCGGGCATTGGTCATCTAGGCGGGATCGAGGTTCCGAATGATGATTGGCAAAAAATTTGGGAAATTAATCTAATGTCACATGTATGGGCAGCCAGGCACTTGGTCCCTTTAATGGAGAAACGAGGAGAGGGATACTTGCTAAATACGGCATCCGCTGCTGGTCTTTTGTCACAAGTTGGTGATGCCTCCTATTCAACTACAAAACATGCTGCAATTGGTCTAGGAGAATGGCTTGCTTTTTCATACGCGAAAAAGGGGATAAAGGTTTCCATGTTGTGTCCCCAGGGGGTACGAACTGCAATGACTGATGGATTAAATCCAGAGCTTGCTGTCGCTATGAAAGATGGAATGCTTGAACCTGACGATGTCGCCGAGGAGTGTGTTAAAACTATTAATGAAGAGCGTTTCTTAGTACTGCCACACCCTGTAGTTGAAAAATATATTCAATATAAGACGTCCGATTATGACGGATGGCTTGCTGGCATGGCGAAATTAAATGAGAGATTTAGGTATTAGGCTTTCGTTTTAAAGGTCTCATAAGTCCTTCTTGAGCTACACTAGCAACGAGAGTTCCATCCTGGGCAAAAACTTTTCCTCTGTTTAGGCTTCTTGCAGCTCCAGAGAATGGACTATCCATTTCATATAAGTACCAATTATTAAAATCTATTTTTTCATGAAACCACATTGCGTGATCCAAACTTGCTAGCATTACGTCTCCCGAATAAGCTGATACACCGTGAGGACGATTACCAGAACCCAACAAGGATACGTCAGAGGCGTATGCAAGAAAGCAATGATGTACCCATTGATCTTTGGCATCAAGGGTCCCATCCACTTTAAACCACAAAAAATTTTTGTCTGAAGTTGGTTGAGGGTTAAACAAATCAGGTGGATCAACATCTCTTATTTCAATCGGCTTGGGGTTTAAAAAATTTGCGCGCCTTTTCTCAGGAACTTTATCCGCAATTAGTTTTCTCTGTTCATTTCTATTAAGAACTCCCGAAGGCCCTTTTACTTCTTTCATTTTATGCTGATGAGACCAACCGTCTTCTTCAATATGAAATGATGCAGCCATATTGAATATTTGTTTGCCATTTTGTATAGCAACCACTCTTCTCGTGGTGAAGCTTCCACCATCTCGTGCTCTGTCAACCTCATAAATAATGGGTGTTGATGGATCTCCAGGTCGTATAAAATAAGCGTGAAGAGAATGGCAAAGCCGTTCCTCAACGGTTTTGTAGGCCGCCGCTAGTGCCTGTGCAATAACATGACCGCCAAACACTCGTGATGCTACCTCTCCACCTTCGCCTTGCCCTCGAAAAAGATTGCGGTCCAAAGTCTCGATATCAAGAAGCTTTTCTATTTTTTCCTTCATAGTGCCTTCATTAGTTCATACGCACGCTTAGCTAGCTTTGGAACAGATAATGTTTCCCTATTTGAGCGTTCAGGATTAGCGGCAATTCCTGACAAAGCTCTTTTTTTTACGCCCTGTATAACACATGCCATTCGAAAAAAACAGAACGCGAGATAAAAATTAAAATCTTCTATGTAGTCGATGTTTCTTAACTTGCAATATTCTTTAATAAAATCTTCGTCGCTTGGTATTCCGAGAGGTCCTCTTTCAATACCTTGTAGCCCTCTGCTAATTTTTCCTGCTGTTTGTTCCCACTGCATGATTAAAGATGCGAGGTCAGCAATGGGATGTCCAGTTGTACAAATCTCCCAGTCTATAATTGCCAGTAGTTTTGGCTCATTTTTATCAAATATCATATTATCAAGTCGAAAATCTCCATGAACTAGTGAACGAGGAGAATTATCTATAGGTATCCTTTTCGGAAGCTCTTCCATCATTTCGTTCATTTCGCTAATTTTTTCCGTTTCCGATGACAAATATTGTTTTGCCCACCTGCTTATCTGCCTTTCATAGTAGTTTCCTTCCGCACCAAAATCTGTTAAGCCCACCGCATCAATATTTACTTTATGTAACGAAGACAATCCTCTATTTATTTCGCTATAAACCTTTGCTCTATCGTCATTAGCTAAACTTGGTAAAGCAGGGTCTTCATAAACTACTCCATCAACGAATTCCATTATATAAAAATCAACGCCTAAAATAGATTGATCATCACAATAATGAAGCATTTTCGCGACGGGTACGGGTGTATCATATATTGCCTTTTGCACTCTATATTCTCGGTCTAAGGCGTGTGCCGATTTTAATAAGGGCCCATCTGGTTTTCGCCTGATAACATAACTAGCCGTATCTGTCTCTAGTAAAAAGGTTGGGTTCGATTGGCCAATAGAAAATTTTTTTACATTTTTTAAATGTGAAAACCCGTCAATCTTAGTTGCTAAATAGGGGAGAAGTTTTTCTTTGTTTAATGGATCTATAGACATCTTCCTAACTATAGGTCAGCAAATGAGCGTTGTCTCCATCGAATTGAGGTGCGTAGTTAAAGCTGTGAAGGTAAAAGGCTTTGGGAGTGTAAATGAACTTTGAAATTGATGTATTTTTTATTTGTAAGTTTAATGTCATCATTTCTTCTTTAGGAGCATTGAGGGTTGTTGCTACCACTCTACTTATTGGTCCTCCTGATGTGACAACGACGACTTGTTTACAGTCAAGATCACAACTAAACTCAAGCGCACTACTAATTCTTGAAGAAAAGTCTTCCCAGCTTTCAGTCGCATTTGGTAGTTTTGCATTCATCCAGTTGGTTACAGTTGATCGAAGAGTTTTAAAGTGGGTCTTTCTGTCAGTAAAAATCTCTTCCGGGATATTTGGGCCAAACTCTGCTAATAATAAGTCTCTAAAGTCATATTCGTTCCAGCCAGGGTGCTTATCAACTTGGCATTTCAAATTAAAATTGTCCAGTGTTTGCTGATGTCTCTTTTGGGTTCCTATAACAACTCTGTCAGGGGCTATATTTAGTTTGTCGAAAAAGGAACCTAAAAGAGCTGCTTGGTCATGACCTAACTCGGATAAGTTATCGTAATTTTCATGACCAAAAGATGCTTGAGCATGTCTAATTAGAATTAGCTCACTCATTAAGATTTAAAACACTTAGTTTGAGTATCGTCTTAGTTCAGCTCTAGCGACCTGTCTTCTGTGAACGGCATCTGGGCCATCAGCAAGTCGTAATGTCCTAACATGTGTCCACATATGAGCAAGAGGCGTGTCTTGACTGATCCCCATTCCACCATGCATTTGTATTGCCTCATCGATGACCTTCAATGCCATAAGAGGTGCTACAACTTTTATCTGACTAATCCATGGTTGTGCTGCTTTCACACCTGCAGTATCCATCATCCAGGCTGCTTTCAAGCAAAGTAACCGGCTCTGCTCTATTTCCATCCTACAATTTGCAATTATATCGTAGTTAGCTCCGAGCTCTGTCAACTCTTTGCCGAAGGCTGTTCGTGTTTTAGAGCGCCTTATCATCAACTCAAGGGCTTTTTCTGCTTGCCCAATGGCTCTCATACAATGATGGATTCTTCCTGGCCCTAGTCTTCCTTGTGATACCTCGAATCCACGCCCCTCACCAAGAATTAGATTCTCCGCCGGAACCTTCACATTTGTGAATTTGCAGTGGCCGTGCCCATGCGGAGCGTCGTCTGCACCAAAGACATTCATATATCTGAGTACTTCAAATCCTTCAGAATCGGCATCTACAAAAAACATTGAATGCCTAGAATGCTTTGCTGCGTCTGGATCAGTTAGCGCCATAACAATAAAAACTTTACATCTGGGATCTCCAACACCGGAAGACCACCATTTTTGACCATTCAAGACCCAATGATCTCCATCTTTTTTTGCTTCGAGTGATATATTTGTCGCGTCTGAAGAAGCAACGTCAGGCTCCGTCATTAAATAAGCAGATCGGATCTCTCCTTCTAGTAACTTTGATAACCATTTCTTTTTGTGGTTTTCATTGCCATAGCGCTCAATTACTTCCATATTTCCTGTGTCCGGTGCGCTGCAGTTAAATACTTCAGCTGCAATACCAACTTTTCCCATTTCTTCTGCCAGATAAGCATACTCAACAGTTGATAAACCGTAGCCTTTCTCTGAATCCGTAAGCCAAAAGTTCCAAAGGCCTCTCTCTTTAGCGAGAGACTTCAGATGGGTTAATATTTCCATTTGTCGTTGGGTAAACTGCCATCTGCTTCCAGACGGATGCTTTCCAACTTCTTCATGAAACTCTTGGTCAAGTGGTTCTATGTCATCTGAAACCATCTGTCTTACTTTATCAATTAACGGTTTTACTTTGTCGGTAACGCCTAAATCCATATCTTTCTCCTAACTACTAAATTTTAATTTAAACTCTGAGACAGCTGCCTTGAATTCCGAATCTAAATTATGAACAAACTCCGAAACAGTTTCAATTGCTTTAATTGACGCAATGCCTTGCCCACATCCAAAAATTTGTGACCACGCCTTTGGCTTTTCAGATGAAGGGTCAAAATTCATATCTTTGACTGATCCTTCCCGAAGGTTGTCTGGGTCCATACCAGCATTAATAACGGACGGTTTTAAGTAGTTTCCAGAAACTCCAGTGAAAAGCGATGAAAGAAGTATATCTTCGGCAGAGGAAGCGACTATCATGTTTTTATATGCATCGGTGGCATTTGCCTCTTTTGTTGCAATGAATGGTGACCCGATGTACCCCATGTCTGCTCCCATCATGAGTGAGGCAAGCAAAGCTCGTCCCGTTGCGATGGAGCCTGAAAGCAATAAGGGCCCCTTGAACCATTCTCTGATTTCTTGAATCAAAGCAAAGGGTGATTGAGGTCCAGCGTGTCCGCCGGCACCGGCCGCCACTGCGATAAGGCCGTCGGCACCTTTTTCGATAGCTTTTCTAGCGAAAGTATTGTTGATAATATCATGTAAAACAATGCCACCGCATGAATGAGCCGCTTCATTAACTTCTGGTCGAGCTCCAAGGGATGTAATCCAAACAGGTACATTCCATTTCACACATATTTCGATATCTCGCATCAATCGTGGATTTGATCTATGTACTATTTGATTTACAGCAAATGGAGCCGCAGGATTATCTGGATTTTCTTGGTTATACCGGTCAAGTTCCTCCGTTATGCGTTTGAGCCATCTCTCCAGCTCGATGGGTTCACCCTCTTTCTCACGTGCATTTAAGGCTGGGAAGCTTCCAATGACCCCAGATTTACACTGTGCAATTACCAAATCTGGTACTGATATAATAAATAGTGGAGCTGCTACTACCGGAAGCTTTCCTGCTTTCAATACTGCTGGAAGATTTGTACTACTATGCATGTTCATCAGAGAACCTCAAAAAGGCCCGCACCTCCCATTCCTCCTCCAATGCACATGGTGCATAAGACATATTTCGCACCTCTTCGCTTTCCTTCGATTAGCGCGTGACCAACCATACGAGCTCCAGACATTCCATAAGGATGGCCAATAGAGATTGCCCCTCCATTTACATTAAGATTTTCATCTGGAATACCTAGCTTGTCTTTACAATACAGAACTTGCACAGCGAAGGCTTCATTCAACTCCCAAAGATCAATGTCATCCATCTTTAAGTTATGTTTTTCAAGTAGTTTTGGGACTGCGAAAACAGGTCCAATACCCATTTCGTCGGGAGCACAACCAGCAGCCATCATGCCTACATATCGTCCTAACGGTTCTAACCCCTTCTTTTCTGCAATTTTGGCTTCCATTAACACAGATGCTGATGCGCCATCTGACAGCTGACTTGCATTACCTGCAGTTATATACCCACCTTCAGACATAGTCAGACCATTTTTAAAAACTGGTGACAACGAAGATAGCCCTTCGATGTTTGTGCTAGGTCTATTTCCTTCATCTTTCTCAAGCGTTACTTCTCTATCACTTATTTCACCTGTTTCTTTATCTTGCACCTTCATGATTGTTTTGAGTGGCACAATTTCATCATCGAATGCTCCTCTTTGTTGCCCAGATGCAGTTCTCTGTTGAGATTGAAGAGAATATTCATCCTGATACTCTCGACTAATATTATATCGAGAGGCGACGGTCTCTGCAGTCTCGATCATAGTCATATACATATCTGGTTGATGATCCTTAAACCATGGATCGTTCGCTCTGTATCCATTCATTTTATCGTTTTGAACAAGGCTTATGGATTCTACTCCCCCACCCACCGTAATATCCATGCCGTCGTTAATAATTTGTTTTGCTGCTGTCGCAATTGCCATCATTCCGCTAGCGCATTGACGATCTATAGACATTCCTGGAACTGTTACGGGTAACCCTGCTCGTATGGCCGCTTGTCGTGCAATATTACCTCCACTAGATCCTTGCTGTAGAGCAGCTCCCATGATAACGTCACTTACCTCGTCAGTCTCTATTCCAGCCCTCTCAACTGCTTTTCCAATTGCATGTCCGGCCAACTCTTGGGCGGATGTATCGTTAAAAGCTCCCCTGTAAGCTTTTCCTATAGGTGTTCTCGCAGTTGATACTATTACGGCTTCTCGCATTTCTTTTCTCCGATAATTAAATGAAAACTTTTGTATTAAGTGCTTACAACTCTATCACACAAATTTTTTCGTACAATCTTTAAACTTATGACCTTAAGGTTTAACAAAGGCTTTTGTAATCCACTCTGCAGCCAGAACAGGTTTTTCTTGATTTTCAAGTTCTACGATAACGTCGTAAATCATTGTTACTTCTCCAGTATGTTTCTTCTCGATATCTTTCAAAGTAAAATGCCCCCTTACTCTTGAGTTTACTGGTACAGGCGATACAAACCGTAGCTTATTAAATCCATAATTAAGGCCGAAGTGTGCCCCTTTTATTCCTGGGACACAATCGTAGGACATCGCAGAAAGTAGTGATACGGATAGAAACCCATGCGCTATTGTCGAATTTAATGGTGTTTCTCTTTTTACTCTTTCAGGATCCAAGTGAATAAAGAAATGATCTTTAGTTAGGTCTGCAAAACTGTCAATCATGGCTTGATCGATAGAGTACCACTCTGATTTTCCCACAGCTTGCCCCAGTTTTTCTGACACCTCGTCAAAACTCAATTTGGTAAGAGCTCCATCATTGTTTACCTTGTTCATCTTTTAGCCTCCACGATTCGGTTTGCCTCCATATTAATAGGATTAACGCTTGATTTACTCTTTTTTTTGGCTAGAAGGATGTTTTTTTTATACGTTGTGTAGAATTGACGTAACGTTATGTGATTAATTGACGCTATGTAATACCGTTGCGATATTTTAGGGTTGACCTCTTAAAAAATTTAATCCTATCATTTGTACATTGAACTATTTTATTTATAAAACTACATAAACTTAGGGAGGATTATGTTTATGAAAATATTTAAAAAATTAACAGCTATGGTAATGGCAGCGGGGGTTTTTATCAGCTCCTCGGCTTTCGCTGATACTGTGAAAATCGCATTTATTGATCCATTATCTGGACCATTTGCTACACAGGGAAGCAATGGTTTGGCTGAGTGGAAGTATGCAGTTGAAACATTGGTTAACGAGAACGGCGGGGTTCTTGGCGGAAAGAAAATGGAAGTTGTTGCTCTAGATAATAAGATGGACGGAAAAGAATCTCTAGTGCAAGTACAAGTTGCTATTGACCAAGGAATACGATTTATAGCGCAAGGTAACTCATCAGGCATCGCGAATGCTATCACTGACATGGTTAAAAAGCATAATAAAAGAAACCCTGATAAAAGGGTAATCTTCTTAAACTATTCTGCAGTTGACCCTGCACTCACAAATGACAAGTGCAACTTTTGGCATTTCAGGTTCGACGCGAATGCTGATATAAAAATGGATGCTATAACAGATGTTATTGCGCAAGTGCCTTCAATTAAGAAGATGTATTTGATTGGACAAGACTACTCTTTCGGTAAAGCCGTTGCTGCTGCTGCTGAGAAATATCTTGCTGAGAAAACTTCAATCGAAATTGTAGGTAACGAGTTGCATCCAATCGGGAAAGTGAAAGATTTCACCCCTTACGCGCGCAAAATACTCGCGTCTGGTGCCGATGCCGTTATAACAGGTAATTGGGGCGCCGACATGGTAAACTTAGGTAAATCACTAAAAGAGTCAGGATTTGATAAGCCAGTTTACTGCTATTATTGTGCTGCTGTAGGTATCACAGGTACATTTGGTGCTGCTGGTAATGGAATGCTTCATTTAGTTGGAGAAGGGCTTCATAATCCTTCACCTTCAGCTGCATTCACTGAATACCACAAAGGATTCAAAGCAAAGTATCCAAAGTGGGACTTATCACAACCTAGAATTATAAATGCTACTCAAATGCTTGCGAAAGCCATTGAAGAAGCAGGTAGTGCAACTGATATGGTAGCCGTAGCAAATGCCTTAGAAGGAATGGAATTTGATTCAAAAATCCTAAATACTAAGGTAATTATGCGTGCTAAGGATCACCAAGCTATTCAGAATATGCACGTTGCTATCCACACCGACGATGTGGATATCGACTACGATAATTCTGGTTATGGGATGAAGATTTTCAAGACTGTAGAAATGGCGTCTATGGACAGCCCTACTACATGCAAAATGAAAAGACCGTAAACTAAATTGTAAAAATGCCCTACCGTTGGCGGTGGGGCATTTTTTAAAAAATTCAAGGCACGCAAAATGGATTTATTTATTATTAACGTAATAGACGGGTTAATATACGGATTGCTATTATTTATGTTATCAAGCGGTTTGACTCTTATTTTTTCTATGATGGGTGTTCTAAACTTGTCTCATGCAGCGTTTTATATGCTAGGTGCTTATCTTGCCTACCAAATTAGTATTATCACTGGCTTTTGGGTTGGGTTAATCGTGGCACCATTGTTAGTAACAATTCTTGGTGCTGCTGTAGAGAGATATGGCTTGAGGAGAGTGCACCAGTATGGACATGTACCCGAACTTATCTTCACTTTCGGGTTATTTTTTGTGATAGAAGAACTGGTTCAGTATATTTGGGGAAGAAGTATGGTTAATTACAATAGCCCTGAGTCACTGGATTTTATTGCCTTCAATTTGGCAGGAGGATCGATCCCTGCTTACAAAGTCTTTATGTTGTTAGTATCTGTTGGGATTTTCGTGGCATTATATTACGTGTTGGCGCGGACGCGAGTTGGAATGATAATACAGGCAGCACTTAGTTACCCCAAAACCGTAGAGGCTTTAGGACATAATGTTCCTTTAGTTTTCATGGGAGTTTTTGGGGTTGGTACAGGTCTCGCAGGTTTGGCAGGGGTAATTGCTGGTCCCTCTTTAACCACCTTTCCAGGTATGGCGTTTCTTTTAGGTTCAATAGTTTTTGTGTGTGTTGTTGTAGGTGGGTTAGGATCACTTTCCGGTGCTTTCATAGCTTCATTATTAATTGGATGGTTACAAACGTTTGCCGCATCTTACAATGTAGGGGCAGGAGACATTTTGATTGCTTTGGGTTATGAGTATCCCAAAGACATTTATTATCATCCATGGCGAGACCTTTGGACACTCACTCTTCCACAAATTGGTCCAATATTACCCTATATTTTATTGGTCCTTGTTTTAGTGTTCAGACCCAATGGCTTGTTTGGTAAGAGGGAGTCTTAAAGGAAAAATTATGAATAACATTATTCAAAAAAGTGGTCTATCAGCGTTTGTCCCTTGGATTGTTTCGGCAATTGTTTTAAGTATACTTCCATTTATTTTTACTGGAGGTGGTTCCATTACGATAATGAACCAAATAGGTATAACAATAGTGTTGGCCATGAGCTACAACATGTTACTTGGTCAGGGTGGAATGCTGAGTTTTGGGCATGCGGTATATATGGGTATAGGGGGTTTTGTTGCTGTACATATTATGAATATAGTGGAGAACGAGTCTCTGTGGCTTCCATTACCGCTCCTTCCATTAGTCGGTGGCCTGGTAGGATTAGGCTTTGCTACTATTATTGGAAGCTTTTCAACTAGGAAAGCTGGAACGGTTTTTGCGATGATAAGTCTCGGGATTGGCGAACTTATAGCCGCATGCTGTATCATAATTACGGTGTTCTTTGGTGGTGAAGAAGGAATTTCGGGAGATAGGACAATGGCTCCACCAACTTTTGGGATTGAATTTATAACTCAAAAAGAAGTATATTTTCTTATAGCTTTTTGGGTCCTTATTTCCGTTTTTTGTATGTATCTCTTCACACAAACACCTGTAGGTAAAATGGCAAACGCCGTCAGAGATAATCCTGAAAGGGCAGAATTTGTGGGGTACTCAATGCGTTGGGTTCGTTTTGTATCCTTTTGTGCCGCTGGGTTTTTTGCAGGAATAGCGGGTGCCCTATTTGCAATAAACTATGAAATATTAACCGAGCAAAATCTAAACTTGAATATGTCTTTCCAGGTTCTCTTAGCTACCTACATCGGAGGTGTTGGTTTTTTCTTGGGGCCTATTTTTGGTGCAATTTTGTTTACCCTATTGCAAACAGTTATTGGACTTCAAACGGACCTATGGGCTTTATACACGGGTATAGTGTTCATATTAATGGTAATGTTTCTGCCTGCTGGATTGACGGGTTTATTCGCTATGCATTTGATACCACTGCAGTTGGGTAGACTAGGAATGTTGGTGCGGCCCTATGCAAAAATTTTTATACCCGGTTTGGCCTTTCTAATTGGATCAATTGCTCTTATTGAATTGATCAATCATGCCCGACACCATGGAGAAGAGCAATTTATGACTTTATTCTGGATAGAATTTGATACGAAGTCCTTTTTGCCTTGGATAGTTTTTACCTTGATGGTGGTTGTTGGTTTTTATATTTCAAGAATTATTGCCAGAGAAGTAACAGAAGCTTGGGGTGAAGCAACCTTTGTGGAAGGTGAAAGGAGGTAAAGATGGCAGTTGAAGCTCTCAAGTTAGATAATGTAAAAAAGAATTTTGCTGGAACCGAGATAATTAGAGGTCTTAATCTTTCTGTGGCGCAAAATGAAAGACACGCCGTCATTGGACCAAACGGTGCAGGGAAGTCAACATGTTATAATCTAATAACAGGAAGATATGAGCTTTCATCAGGCCGGGTGTATCTAAAGGGCGAAGATATCACAAACCTTCAGCCATATGAGGTTAAAAGGAAAGGGCTTAGTCGTTCATTCCAAATTACTAACATATTTCCCAAAATGTCTGTTTTTGAGAATGTTCGTTGTTCATTGCTTTGGGCGATGGGATACAAATATTCTTTTTGGCATATGGTTGGAAGGCAGTCTAAACTTAACGATGATGCTGAAAAAATAATTGAGGAGCTGAATTTAAAAGATCGGCGAAACACCCTGGCTGGAGTTCTCAGTTATGCAGAGCAGAGAGCTCTAGAAATTGGTATTACGATAGCTGGTGGATCAGAAGTTATATTGTTAGACGAACCAACAGCTGGAATGAGTGTTTCAGAAACAGAGTATATTGTAGGACTGATACGAAAGGTAACAGAAGGTAAAACATTATTAGTAGTAGAGCATGATATGGGTGTTGTATTTGACCTGGCTGATAGAATTTCGGTGCTAGTTTATGGAGAAATAATAGCGACGGGCACACCTACAGAGGTAAAGGAAAACCAAGCGGTACAAGAAGCTTATTTAGGCGCAGCAATGGAAGAGCACTAATGTTAGAAGTAACTGATTTAAATGCATATTATGGAAAAAGTCATATCCTCAGGGGGGTAAACTTAAAAATTGAAAATGGGGAAATTGTTTCTTTGCTTGGAAGAAATGGTGTAGGTCGATCAACGACGTGCAAAGCAATCATGGGCGAAGTTGAGCCGCTTGGATCAGTAAAATTTAACGGTACCGAGCTAGCCGGGAAAAAAGCCTATGAAATAGCGAACGCAGGTCTCGGGTATGTACCAGAAAATAGAGATATTTTCCCTGGATTAACTACTCGGCAAAATCTGGAGCTTGGTACAAAGTCTGGTCAGGATATGACTAAGTCGCGCTGGTCAATTGATGATATGTTTAATCTTTTTGAAAACCTTAAGAATCGTGCTGATGTTGAGGCTTCATTTCTCTCGGGAGGTGAGCAACAAATGCTTACTATGTGTCGAACCTTGATGGGTGATCCTGAAGTTATAATGATTGATGAGCCGACCGAGGGATTAAGCCCTCAAATGACAACTAGAGTAGCGGAGTTGCTAAACGAAATAAGCAGTAGAGGAGTTTCTATATTACTTGTTGAACAAAAACTCGCTATTGCTATGAAGATTAGTCATAGGGTTTATGTAATGGGACATGGTCAAATTGTTTTTGAAGGAACGCCAGCCGAACTAAACAAAAGAGAAGATATTAGAAAAGAATGGTTAGAGGTATAATTTTAAATTAGTGAGTAAGAAGCACCTCTAAAGTCATCTGCAATCGTTATATAACCTCCTATATATTGGGTCATAATAATACCGGTTAGTTGGTTTTTCCTGTCAATCCAATAATATGTGCTTGCCGCACCAGACCATCCAAATTCCCCATCCTCTGTCAAACTCATTGCCAGGCCTTTGTTAATCATCACTCTACCGATAAGGTTCCATCCGTACCCGGATAATGCGATTGGTCCTAGTCTTAACGGAAGCATATGGTCAGAAAGTCTATTCGTTAGCATAAAGTCGTGCATGGTTTTTGAAATTACAGTGGAGCCTCTTTTATTTTTTCCATTTAAAAGGAAATTACAAAAAAGTTGATAATCATTTATTGTCGAAAAAAGACCAGTTCCGCCCCTTAAATTAATAACGTCAGCCTGTGAAGGGTGACTTTTTTCTGCATCAACTATCTTTAAAGGAGCCTGCTGGAAAGATATTAGTTTGTTGGCATCAGTATCACCATGCATCGGCATAACTTTTTTAGTATTATTTTTACTAACGGTAAATGCTGTATCCTTCATCTCTAAGGGATTTAATATTTGTTCATCTAAAATATCGTTTAGCCCTTTATTCTCAATAACCTCCAAGACCCGTCCAATAACATCTGTTGCAACGGAGTATCTCCACGACTCTCCAGGTTGAAATGCTAATGGTAAGGTTGCAATTTGTTCCACCATTTCTTCCAAAGAAATGTTTGGGTCATTCAAAATATTTTTCTCCTGATAAAATTGAGCAACTGAACAACCCATATTAAAATTGTACGAAAGACCGGACGTATGGGTCAGAAGATCAGCTACGTTTATTGGTCTTTTTAATCTCTCTAACTCTCCGTTTGGTCTCATTATCTTTAGATATTTAAAAGAAGGAATAAAATCTTGAATATTTGAGTAGAGGCTTAGCTTATTCGCTTCTATTAGCCTTATGGCGGCAACGGACACTATCGGTTTTGTCATTGAATAAATGCGATATATTTGGTCTGGCTTCAGTATCAGTTTCTTTTCAATATCACTGAAACCCTCAACACCCTTTGATACAATTTTATTGAAATGCCTTATTTCCCACTCAAGCCCTGCGATTTGTCCCATATCTATATATGACTTTGCTATTTTAGAAAATTGATCCACTAAATATTTCCTTGTCTTTATTTCTTTATATATATAGATAATAGCATCGTATGTCAGATGAAATAGAAAAAATGAATGTAAAAAACCTTCGAAACAATCCTTTCCAACATTACGTCGGGATAGAAATAATTAAGCTGGGCAATGGTAGTTCTATTTTACAACTTGAACTTAAGGACCATCATTTTAATTTGTATGGAATTCCACATGGGGGAGTTCACGCCACTCTATTAGACATTTCTATGGGAACGGCGGCAAGCTTTCCCGATAATTCAGGCAGAGAGGTAGACTCGGTTACTTTAAATTTGTCAGTTGATTATATTTCGCCACCAGCATCAAGAATTCTTGTAGCTAAAGGAAAAGTTACTAAGAAGGGTAAGTCAATAGCTTATTGTACGGCAGAAATTTTTGATAAGGATAAAACACTTATTGCTTCAGGTAGAAGTATTTTCAAGTTATATGATCGAGAAAGCAATAAAAGTTGAGCTACTATTAATCTCTTTCGAATAACTTTTTGGCCATAATTCCTACCCTTTTTTCTACTTCTTCACAAGCATCTAAAATAACATCTTCACGAAATCTAGTGGAAATTATTTGAACACCTACAGGAACTCCATCATTGTAGTTCGCACTTACAACTCCTGCAGGAATTCCCATGTAGTTCATTGTATGTGCATAAAACATCCCTGCAAGAACCTCCTTAGTGCCTTCAATTCCTTGAGTATCTCGATCCCACTCGTAGGTTGGGTAGAGAAGAAAAGGTGTTAGGACGAGTGGATATTTTCTAAAAAAGAGGTTCCACTCTCGGAAGAAATATGACCTTTTTGCCATCCCAAGTAGTAAATCTTCTCCCTCAAAGGGTGAAATTATTTCAAAATAGTTGTCCGCTACTGAGTTAAAGTCTTTGCTACCTAGGTTTTTATAATCTTTTTCATGCAGTGCTTTTATTTCTCCAAAAAGAGTTTTAGCAGAAAAGTTTGCTGCATCTTCGAATTCTGGTAATACTATCTCTTCAAGAATATATCCCGCATCCTTTAATGCATCAATTGCATTTTCTAGAGCTTTATTAATTGCCGGATGCATAGGTTCACCTAATGTTTCCTTAGTAAAGCCAACTTTTATAGGGGCCTTTATTTCCTCACTTTGGAAAGGCATATCTACCATCCAAGGATCGCGAGGATCATAATTGATTAGCGACTGCATTCCTAGACGAACGTCCTTTATTTCCCTCGCTATTACTCCTTGTACCGACATCAGTTGAGCAATAAGACCTCTTTCTTGCGTTTGGCTGGGATTATACGCAGGCACGCGCCCTAACCCAGGTTTTACGGTGCAGGCACCGGTTGCAGTGGAAGGAATTCTTAATGAGCCTGCGATATCATTTCCATGAGCCAAACTTCCCATGCCGCTCATTACGGCTGCTGAAGCGCCTCCAGATGAGCCTCCAGGGCTTGCCCAATCGTTCCATGGGTTAAAAGTCCTGCCGTGTATTACATTATCGGTTGTCCCTCTCATGGAAAACTCGGGGGTATTTGTTCTTCCAATAACAATTGCTCCATCTCTTTCTAAATTATCAACCACAGGAGCATTACCCGGTGCTATTAAGTCTTTTAGAGCTTCCAGTCCATTGGGTGTTGCATATCCCTTCTGATCTATATTTTCTTTGATTGTTATTGGGACTCCATGTAACGGTCCTTTAAAGTTCCCTTTTTTTGTGAGCTTGTCCAATTCATGTGCTTTTTCTAGTGCAGACGCACTTAAATCATCAACTATTGCATTTATTTTATTGTTTGTTTGATTAACTCTTTCAATACAACTAGAAATAAGATCTTCTGCTGATATGCTGCCATCCCTTATTAACTTAGCGCTTTCAC
Organism: uncultured Alphaproteobacteria bacterium; assembly: GCA_902596985.1. Lineage (GTDB taxonomy): Bacteria > Pseudomonadota > Alphaproteobacteria > Rhodobacterales > Rhodobacteraceae > CACIJG01. The sequence goes on along the minus strand of CACJWR010000002.1, from coordinate 65,926 downwards.
AAGCACTAAGTTTCCAATAGTCATTCTTTGGCATTGCTTTATCCTATGAAGCTAGAGTGTAATTTTTGTATTTTTGTCTAAGTGTAAGCTTTGATACTTTACCTGTAGCTGTGAGAGGCAGGACATCTTCATACACTACATCGTCAGGCATCTGCCACTTAGCAAAATGCCCTTCCAAATGCTTAATTAACTCTTCTTTTGACGGTTTTTTGCCCTCTGCGGGAACAACAACTAATAAAGGTCTTTCGTCCCATTTTTCGTGAGGAATAGCAATTACAGCACAATTTTCTACATCGGGATGAGCCATAGCCCTGTTTTCTAAATCAATTGAACTAATCCACTCTCCTCCCGATTTAATTAAATCTTTAGCACGGTCAGTTAATCTCAAAAAGCCTTGCTCATCAATCGAAGCAACGTCCCCCGTCCCAAAGTAACCTTCCTCGTCTATAGCTGCTTTACTCGCTTCTTCATTATTATAATAACCTCCTGCGATGGTATTGCCGCGAATATAAAGGTTTCCTATGCTCTTCCCATCTTCAGGTAATCTTTTTCCATCATCATCTACGATTTTTAGGTCAACCATAAAAATCTTTCTCCCTTGTGATGTCTGAAGATGTCTTTGTTCTTCAACAGGTAGCTCAGAAAAAGGGGAAATAAGGCGACCAGAGGTACCCAATGGGCTTGTTTCGGTCATACCCCATGCGTGGATCACTCTGACGCCCATACTCTCGAAAGATTCAATGAGCGATTTAGCGGCAGCGGAACCACCAACAAGCATTTCCTCCAAACCATCCGGCTTTTTTCCCCCTCGTTGTGAGATTTCTTCGAGTAAACCCATCCAAACCGTTGGAACACCCCAAGCCGAATTAACAGAGTACTTTTCTAGCAAATCGTAGACGCTTTTCCCATCGAGGTTGGCACCTGGAAACACAAGCGACGTACCACTTATTGGCGCGCTGTAAGGTATTCCCCAAGCGTTTGCATGGAAGAGAGGTACTATTGGTAAGATTTTCTTTTTTGGCGAAAAAGAACCTGCGTTATAAAAGCACTGTATTAAAGCATGTAAAACGGTTGATCTGTGCGAATAGAGTACACCTTTCGGGTTTCCGGTAGTGCCAGATGTGTAACAAAGGCCTGATGCCGTATTTTCATCAAATTCAGGCCATTCAAAGTCTAAACTTTCTTTTTCAATTAAATCTTCATAGCAAATAACATTCGGTATTTTGCATTCAGGCATATGCTCTTTATCAGCCATCAAAACATATTTTGTTGAGGATGGAAATTTATCCAAATGTGACTCAATTATTGGAATGAATGTTAAATCTAGAAAAATAAGTTTATCCTCAGCATGATTAACCACATAAGTCATCTGTTCGCTTGAGAGGCGGGGATTAATAGTATGACAAATAGCACCAATTCCGGAGATAGCGAAATATAATTCTAAATGTCTAAAGCCATTCCAGGCCAATGTAGCAATTCTGTCACCCATTTTTACACCTAGTGATATAAGCGCCTTAGACATTTGCCTTGATCTAAGCGCTATCTCTGCATAGTTCGTAGAATGAAGACTTCCCTGAAGAGTTTTGGAAATTACTTCTTCATTTGGATGAATTTTTTCGGCTAGTGTTATTATGTCGGCAATTCTTAAAGGCCGATTCATCATCATTCCATGCATTTTTTAGCTCCCAATACAGTATTGTATATTTTATAAAGATAATTATATAAATAATTATTATTAGTTATTTCTGATCTGTCTATCACTAATTATAAGTAAAAACAGTATGTTTTGGTCCATTAAGAATTATTGGCTAAATAATTCGACTGTGTAAAAAATCCCGTTTTATTAATTCCAAGAGTGTAAGTAAAATATTACACAATGTAAATATTTTATTACATTAAGTATCTGATTTTTAAGCATTTTTCTGTAATTAAAGATTGTTTTTCACTTTATCCACTATATACTCTAATTACCTTTATTCAGATTACATCCTCTGGATAGGTCGGCTGCGTCCGTGGGGGGACTGCGGGCGCGGTTTAATTCCCCATCAATCTTACATTTCTGAAATTTGATGGTTTGTTCATTTTATATAACAATTTGCTTTACGTAACGTAATTTGTTACTATCTAACTTAAATTATGGAGCATATGACATGAGCAATAATATTATTGAGACGAACCTTGGTAAAAAAGTTGATCTCCAAAGAATTTCAGAGGGATCTGCATCGCCAATTACTAAAGCAGGCGCTTTTTATATATTCTCTTTGAGAGTGGCAGGAGATGATGTCAGAGAATATTCCTTTACCAATAGAGACAGAGCTGTTTCCATGCGTTCAGTTTTGGTAAGTCACCTCGCACAGAAAATGCAATTAGATACAAAGAAAAAAGTAATCTAAAACTTACTATTTTTTACTTGAAAGCTTTTGAAAAAAGGATCATTGGAAGTAAGATGATTCATAAATCTTCTCAATTCTCCTACCGACTTATACGGTCTCATTACAACCTCAAATTTTTCAATTAAGCCTCGTTTATTTAGCGTAATCATGTCCACCCCAGTTGCATCGAGTTGACCAATTTTGCAACTAAACTCTAGAAAATAGTCTAAGTCATTACATAATACGCGCTTATATTCTAAATCTTTAAATATTGAACCTACGTGGCTCAATATTCTTGCCACAACTTCTTTTCCTTGCCATTCCTTCCAGTATGTTGGAGGCTTGAAGAGTATATTTTTATCAAAAATAGATTCAAGTTCATCCACATTATTTGATTTTATAGCGATAAAAAAACTTTCGATTGTTGGGTGGTGCGGATGCATAATATTTTATATTTTTAACGAGTTATGTTATGATTAAGCAGTAGATCATTCATTTAAAATATCAGATCGAGATCAATAATGCCAGACGGTAGTGTAAAATCTAGAACTAAAGTATTAAAAACTAATTTAAGATTTAAATATATGCCAGGTTTTGGAAATGACTTTGAAACTGAGGCTCTCGCTGGAGCACTACCACAGGGCATGAATAGTCCACAAAAGTGTGCTTACGGTTTGTATGCTGAACAATTATCAGGAACTCCTTTTACTGCACCCCGTGCACGAAATGAGAGAACATGGTGTTATAGGATACACCCTTCGGTAAAGCATCTTAATAAGTTAGAAAAAATTAGTCTCCCATATTGGAAAAGTGCACCTAGTATAAATGACGATGTTATAAGCCTCGGTCAATATAGATGGGATCCAATTCCTATTACTAAAACGGGAAGCACTTTTATTGCGGGGATGCGTACTATTACAACTACAGGGGATGTCGGAATGCAGACGGGAATGGCATCACATGTCTATGTTGCTGATAAATCAATGGATAAAGACTATTTTTATTCAGCTGATAGTGAGTTATTAGTTGTTCCACAATTAGGCGGTTTAGTATTTAAAACAGAGCTTGGGTTAATTGAAATTGTACCAGGTGAAATAGCGCTAATCCCACGCGGGCTTGTGTTCTCAGTATTACTTCAAGATGAGATATGCCGTGGTTTTGTTTGCGAAAACTATGGTCAAAAATTTATTCTTCCGAACAGAGGCCCTATAGGGGCTAACTGTCTTGCAAATTCTAGAGATTTTAAGGTTCCACATGCTTATTATGAAGATAATGAAGAGGAGGGCAATCTTATGGTAAAATGGTGCGGGTCATTTCACTCGTGTCGTATAGAGAGGTCACCTTTGGATATTGTTGCCTGGCACGGAAATTATACGCCATGGAAATATGATCTTAGGAATTTTTCCCCTGTAAGTGCCGTATTATTCGACCATCCCGATCCATCTATTTATACAGTTCTAACATCGCCTTCAGGAGTTGAAGGAACAGCAAATATCGACTTTATTCTATTTAGAGATAGATGGAATGTTGCTGAAAATACTTTTAGACCACCTTGGTACCATAAAAATGTTATGTCCGAATTAATGGGAAATATTGTAGGAAAATACGATGCGAAACCTACTGGGTTTATGCCTGGGGGGATAAGTCTTCACAATATGATGCTACCACATGGCCCAGATAAAGATGCATTTGAATCGGCATCAAACGGTGATTTAGAGCCTCAAAAATTAGAAAATACTATGACTTTCATGTTCGAGTCACGGTTTCCTCAACATCTTACCGAATTTGCAGCAAAAGAAGCACCACTGCAGGATGACTATGCGGGATGTTGGACTGGACTTGAGAAAAAATTTAATGGAACCCCAGAAGGCAACTGGTAGTGTCGCTTGATTTAATTAAGTCATTCGTCAAGACAGCAAATAATAGAGATTGTGATTTCCCTCTAAATAATCTTCCTTTTGGTGTTTGTTTCGAAAAAAGTAAACAGAAGTGCTTTTCTGCTACTGCAATTGGCGATCAGGTTCTTAACCTCAGTTACGCTGAGGAATTAGATCTTATACCCGACCTTGGATTTAAAAACGTTTTATTGAACACCTTTATGTCGAAGGGTTCAAGCACTCGAAAGGAAATTCGTAAAATTTTGCAGGAGTTATTAGCAGAAAACTCAAAAAAAATGAACGAAGTTAGAAGATGTCTTTTACCTCTAAACAGCTGTACAAATAGTAAAGCGTTTAATGTTTCAGAATATACTGACTTTTACTCTTGTAAAAATCATGCACTCAATGCAAGTAAAATTATTAGAGGTGAGAATGCTGAGCTATCCAAAAATTGGTATAACTTACCAGTTGCTTACAATGGACGCGCTTCATCTATAGTGATAACCGGTAGTGATATTCGAAGACCAACTGGACAAATTTATGACCAAAATAATGGTATTGTAAAATTTGAGCCAACAAAGAAGCTTGATTTTGAACTTGAGATGGGCACAGTGATAGGTGGTAGTTTGCCAATTGGTGAAACATTAGATTTTGAAGGAGCAGAAAATTTAATTTTTGGGTATGTCTTGCTCAACGATTGGTCTGCCAGGGACATACAGTCTTGGGAATACCAACCGTTAGGCCCATTCCTTTCAAAGTCATTTGGAACGAGTATTAGTCCCTGGATAGTTACTCCAGAAGCTCTTGAGCCATTTAAAACAACTCCTCCCAAAAGGGACTTTCAATTGCTTCCATATTTTGAAGATGATAAAGCGTTTGTCTTCGATATAGACCTAAAAGCAACCTTAATCGAGCATGGTGGTAAGAAAACCGATATAGTGGAAACCAATGCAAAAGAGCTCTATTACTCTCCAGTTCAACAGCTTATACACCACGCATCAACTGGTTGTGGTATCTCGATAGGAGACTTGATGGGTTCAGGAACAATTTCTGGAATAGAAAAAGGAAGTTTTGGTTGCATGTTAGAGTTGTCGTGGGGTGGAAGAGAAAAAATAGCTTTGAGCTCTGGGAAAAAACGTGATTTCCTACAAGATAACGATACCGTTGTATTGAATGGAACTGCAACAGAAGAAAAGTTTAAAATAGGATTTAGTTCATGTTCTGGAAGAATTATCAATTAATAGGAAAAAAATGAAGAAATTTGCGTCACAAAATGATTTAGATGAGAAAAAAATTTCATTTGAAGAAATAGGTAATAATCTTTTTGCTTTTACTGCTGAAGGTGATCCAAATTCAGGCATAATAGTTGGTGATGATAGTGTGATGGTTATTGATGCGCAGGCAACACCAACTTTAGCAAGACAGGTAATCCAAAAAGTCAGGTCTGTTACTGATAAACCCATATCGCACTTAGTTTTGTCGCACTATCATGCTGTTAGGGTACTAGGTGCATCTGAGTATAAGGCAAATAATATAATCATGAGTAGCAAAGCAAGAGCAATGGTTGTAGAAAGAGGACAAGAAGATTGGGATAGTGAGTTTGACAGATTTCCCCGACTATTTAAGGGACATGAAGAGATCCCAGGGCTTACTTGGCCAACGTCAACATTTGATAAAAAAATGTCATTATTTTTAGGCAAACGAAAGGTTGATTTATATTTTCTAGGTAGAGCGCATACTGCAGGAGATATTGTTATTCATGTGCCAGACTCAAATGTATTATTTACCGGTGATATTGTTGAATATAAGTCGGCTTGTTATTGTGGTGATGCGCATTTACAAGATTGGCCCATTACATTAAAAAACATAGCAAGATTTCAGGCTGTTTCTTTAGTTCCTGGAAGGGGTGATGCTCTAACAGATCCAAGACAAATAGATGATGCAATTGAACTGACAGAAGACTTTGTTACGTCAACGTTTAGATCCGTCTCAAAAATTGCTCACGCAGGTGGCGATTTAAAAGAAGCTATGTCATCTTGTAGACATGAGTGTGATAAAAAGTTTTCTGATTATGCTATTTATGAGCATTGTTTACCGTTTAATGTCTCAAGGGCTTTTGATGAAGCAAAAGGTATTGATAATCCTAGAATTTGGACAGCTGAGCGAGATAAAGAAATGTGGAACTTATTACAGTGAATCGTGCAGCAAACTTTTCAAAAAATTATAACTATAAGGAATTCCCATTTAAAATTCCACCTGAGATTTTGGAGGGAAGTCAGGAAGTATATCCTGTAGCCATTGTGGGTGCTGGACCGATTGGTTTGTCCTTAGCGATTGATTTAGCTCAAAGAGGTATAAAAAGCGTCCTTTTGGACGACAATAATATTGTTTCGACTGGTTCAAGAGCAATTTGTTGGGCTAAGAGAACTTTAGAAATTTTTGATCGACTAGGGGTCGCCTCGAAAATGATGGCAAAGGGAATTACTTGGGAAACGGGTAGGCTTTTCAATGGAAATAAAGAAGTTTTCTCATTCAACTTGCTTCCAGATAAAGGTCAAAAGTTTCCGGCGTTCATAAATTTGCAACAGTACTACGTAGAAGAATATTTAATTGAAAGATGTTTTGAGCTAAAAGACTATATTGATCTGAGGTTTAGTAGCGAAGTTATTGATCATAAGCAAAATGGAGAAAATGTTGATGTCACTGTCAGTTGTCCCAAAGGCAATTATAATCTGAGATCACTCTATATGGTAGCTTGCGATGGTGCAGAGTCTCCAACCAGAAAACGAATGAATCTTTCTTTTGATGGTGAGGTCTTTGATGAGCATTTCTTAATTGTAGATATTTTTATGGACACCCCACCTTTTGAGAGTGATCGGCCTGAACGTTGGTTTTGGTTTGCACCTTCATTTCATGAAGGCCAATCGGCTTTATTACATAAACAGGCAGAAAACATTTATCGAATAGACTTACAGCTTGAAGAAAATATTGATAAAAGAAAGGAGCTTGATCCTGAAAGAGTGAGGAAAAGAATAAAAAAAGTTGTGAGGTCTGATAATTTTGAGATTGACTGGATGAGTATTTACAAATTTAAGTGCGCTTGTTTAGAAAAAATGGTTTTTGATAGAATTATTTTTGTTGGAGACAGTGCACACGTGGTAAGCCCTTTTGGGGCGAGGGGGGGTAATGGTGGTATGCATGATGTGGATAATCTAGGATGGAAACTGGCTTCGATCTTAAAAAACAACTCATCAGTTAAAATATTAAATACTTACAACGATGAGCGAATTGAGGCTGCAAAGGAGAATATATCAAATTCCTCTAGAGCTACTAATTTTATGACTCCAAAAAATAAGATGGCTAAAGTTTTTCGTGAGCAGATTCTTGATCTAGCAACAAGTAACCAAATTTCTCGAAATTTGATAAATTCAGGAAGGCTCTCTGTTCCATATAAGTTACATGGCTTGAAGCTCACTAATGAGTATAAAGATGATCCCTTGCTTGGGTCTATTTATATAGATTTTCCCATTCTTGATAAAAAAGGAAATATATTATTTCTTACAGATCTGATTTCTGAAAGCTATAATTTGCTATCATTTTCTGAAATTAAAATGGAGTTTCCCTTTGATTTAAACGTTATAAGTGTAGGGGAAAAAACTAATCAAGATGTAAATTTTTCAGACTTCCAAGGTAAAGGTTTGGAAAGATATAGAAGTGACCTGAATTACCTTATTAGACCGGACGGCTATATTGTAGGAATATTTAAACAAATTAATATAAAGACATTAGAAAAATGTATGCTCTAGATTAAGTTTTTGGGAAACAAGAAATTAAATGCCACTAAATGATGAACTTTACTCAAGACTTGTGAACCTCTATCAAGATCTCAATGACCAACAAATTCATCAGTTAAACGCTAAGATTATTTTGCTTCTATCAGAAAAGATACCAGACTTTTTAGCTATTGAAAAAATATTCGATCAAGTCGAAGCTGAGGATAAAAAACCCAAAAAGTAACCAATTCAAGTACAAAGTTTAAAATGGCAAGATACCGCGCAGAGAAGATATTATGGGGATTATCTTTTGTAATATAGCGAAGAAATTAATTCCAAATTTTGGTAAAAGCCAAAACACTAGGGCAAATAAAAAAACAGTAATAATTATTATCAGAAAGCTATTTTTCTGCCTAAAGTTGCTTTGGTCAGAATCAAGGATCCTATCTACCATATCTTTATTCTTGTTTTTGTCTTTGGTTACTAAAAATGGTCGTAGTATCCATACTACAAATATAGCTATTATTATAAAAAGGATTAGACGGACCATAGCTACACTCTTTCTATTTCTGGTGACTCCAAGATAAATAATTAAAGTTACTATTTTTTAAAAATATATTCTACCTCATCCCAACAATCAGTTGGGAAAATCCATAATATTTCTAAATCTTCCAAGCCAGTATTTTTCAAACCATGTTCAGAATTTTGAGGAATATATACAAAACTATCTTTACAAACCTTTTTAGTGTATGACGGGGAAAGGAAAAGACCTTCACCTCGTCGAATAATATAGATTTCTTGAGGTGAATGGTAATGAAGAGGCAGTTCTTCTCCCGGAGGCAAAACTAATACTCCACAAGAGAGCCCGTGGCTTTTCATTTCGGTACTATCTGTCATATACTTCCATCTATATTTACCCTCATCCTTGTTTTTATTCCAAGCCTGGTCTCTTAGATGGGAAACAACAATTTTTTCTTCTTTCATCTATTGACCTTTTAACTAAAGAAACGAAAATTCCGTCATTGCCACAATTTCTTTCCAGTTTCCCAAATACCTATCTTTTATACTCTTAACTTCGCCTATCATTCTTTCACTAATCTCAAAAAATTGATCTAAGTTCTGTGAAATAAGTATAGCTTATTTCTCTCGTCTTCATCTTTTGACAATATTTCCACTAGTTTTGGTATAAACTCTAAGTTGTTTTTGATTGCATTTCCTAGATAATTTTTGAGTTTTAAAAAAATGCAATTCCGATTTGTTTAAAGAAGTTTTAATTAAAACGAAATCAAATATTAGCGACGTCTTAACTTACGCATGATTGCTCCAGCACCGTATTTCGGTGATGGATCGAAGAAATGGGTAAGAATAGTCATACGATTTTCTTTTGAGTCTGCTTGTACAGGTGCATTTCCATGAAAGGTAGTGTTACCTAGGAACAATAGTGGGCGGTAATCTTGAAAGCTGTCGATTAACCTTGTTTTTCTTTCAGCCAGTCTTTCAAAACCAATTTCTGAATTATGACGTTTATATAGTGCTTTCCCAATAATGTTCTGAAGCTCATTTTTTGGCTGACTCCGAGCCATCGGAAAATAGTGTAATTGTCCACCATTACGAACATTTTTAAAATCTGGAATGTTTATTGGAGTTACTAACGTAAACAAATGAGAGTCAAAATGTCCTCGATATCCCTCTGAAATATCGCCTGGTCGTACTAAACGACAAACATTATATATGTTGCTTTCTAAAACTTTTATATTAAATTTTTTCTTCGCAATATTAGACAACTTTGGTAACAAGTCTGTAAGTATTTCTGTATGTTTAAGAAATGTCATATTAGCAGCTAAGTTCTCGCCATATGACCTATCGCCTAGTTCAAATAGGCAGTCGTTATAAGTAGTAGCTCTCCAACTCGCTTTTTTTACTGATGGAAGTTTGACTGACCCTGCTACTAGCAGTTCATCCAAAAATTTATCAAGGTTTTTGCAGTACATCTCTTAATTTCTCCTTCGTTTCATCATCTAGAATTTTTAAAAAGTCTTTCGTTGGTATGAGTACGGCTATTATGGTAAGAAAAATCAACTTAAAATATAACCATAGTGTTCTGTTGTTATAAAACCAACTCTCTAAAATTGCTTTTGATGGGGCAATTTTTTTTCGGTAAATTTTATCTGGATCGGTCTTATTGTTAAAATACTTTTCTTCATCTCGGAACACAATTGATGCTACCCCTGTCAAACCAGGACGCATCAGCGATATAAGGTTTTGATCTTTTTTGTCATAGAAGTTAAATTGTTTTTTCATCAGCGGTCTCGGTCCTACCAAACTCATATCACCCTTTAAGATATTTAATAATTGTGGCAATTCATTAATTTTGGTTTTGCGTAAAAATTTTCCAAAAGGCAGTACTCTTGGGTCGCCTCTTAACGTTATCGCTCCAGCACCAATATTAGGACTATTCTTCAGCATAGTAGCAAATTTATATACAAAAAAAGTATTTTTTTCACGTCCCACACGCTCCTGCAAATAAAACACCTCATTTTCACCCGTAAAACGTAAAATCAAACTCACTAACAGAAAAATTGGTAAGAGAAAAATTATGGCAATTATGCAAATCAATATATCGAAAAATCTTGTCAGTTTATCATAAGTATTTTTCATCAATCTCGCGCTTTCGTATTTTTCTTGCAGGAATTCCCCTCCAAACAGTACAATCCGAGGCAATATCTCGTAAAACGAGAGAACTTGCACCAACAATTACATTGTCCGCTATGGTCACACCATGAGAAATTGTTGCTGATATGGCCACAACTGATAGATTTCCGATATAAGTATTGCCGCCCAGAGTTGAATTTGGACCAATTGAACAAAAAGGCTTGAGGTGGCAATCATGGTCTACACTGCTATTCGTATTGATTATTACGTGTTCTTCAATCCTTGAATTTGCACCGACCACGCTACCCGCACATACGACAGTTCCTTCCCCCAGAGTAGCTGAAGCAGCGACGTATGCTTTAGGATGAACAATTGTGGCAAACTTGATATTATCGAACCGCAACTGTAAATCACTGACTAGTTTTGAGCGAGAAAAATTATCTCCAATAGCCACGACAAATTCTATATTTGCATTTGCTAGATCTTCAGCTTTAGAGATAACTGGAAATCCGTAAATTGCTTCAGTGGAGATAAATTTATCCTCGATAAATACTTCATTATAATTGTTAGAATTAAGACTATCTAATATTACTTTACACTGTCCGCCTGCACCCACGATGACAAGTGACTTCTTGTTTTTATTCATATCGCGCTCGATGGAATATTGACTGTTGTATCATAAATTTTTTCGGCAACACCAGTTTTGAGAACATGACAATATGCGAAATGAGGTAGCTTGTCTAGTAACGTCCAAACAGGCCTCGTCATGACTCCTTTTTTGTTTGTTTTTTCTAAGAAATATTGTTTTTGTTCGCTTGTATTGAAACTAATCGCATTTAACCAATAATTACTCTTACACCCTTCACGTTCTGTCCAAAAATGAGCCCCACTATTTTCAAATAAATTTTTATATATAAGAGCTAGTTTTCTTTTATTGTTTAAAAAATAATCTAGTTTTTTTAACTGAGCAAGACCAAGGCAAGCGTTGAGGTTTGGCATGCGATAATTAAAGCCAATTTCATCATGAAAATATTCATATTGATGAGGGGTCTTGGCTGTTGTCGCCAAATGTCTTATTCTTTCGGCAAGCAGACTGTCATCTGTCGTTACACATCCACCACCTCCGGTAGTGATTATTTTATTACCATTAAAGCTGTATGTTGTAAGTAGTGAATTTTTTCCAACATGCTCCTCGCCAATATAACTCCCAAGTGCTTCTGCAGCATCTTCAATAAGCGGAATAGTAAATTCATCACAAATTGACTTTATTTCTTGCATGCGTGCCGGATGCCCAAAAGTATGCATCACAACACATGCAGCAATGTTTTTACCGGTGGATAAATTTTTTCGCCCTCCGTTATCAATTTTCGTATTTTTCTCGAGAAAATCTCTAAGTAAGTGTGGGCATAAAGTTCCTGTTTCTGGCTCTACATCCAGAAATATAGGTGCCGCATTACAATAGCTTATTGCATTTGCTGTTGCGACAAAGCTTAAACGTTGAGTTAAAACTTCATCATTTGAACCTACTCCAAGCGCGTGTAAAGCTAGGTGTAGCGCTGCAGTCCCACTGACAGTTGATTTAGCATATTTGGATGACGTTATATCACATAGTTGCATTTCAAAAGAGTCTACTTCCTTTCCTGCACTTGAAACAAAATTACTGTCAATACAATCAAACAAATACTGTTTTTCTATTTCATCAAAAATAGGGCGGTGAAGAGGTATGAACTCATTTCCATAATACTCTCGGACTTCTCGAATAAATTTATCGGTTAAATCAGAAATTTGCATATTCATACACTCCTCAGACTTATGTTACCCTAAAACGCAATTAATCCACAATTCTGCAAGGTATTTGCGATTAAATTTACTGTTAGCCAATGTGAATGAATTCTTGGACATACTTACGAGTTTTTTTCTTTTGTCATGGATTTCAATTAAGTTAGCCGCAAAACTACAATAGTCATCTGGTGATACGCAAATTCCACATTTATGTTCGGTTATTATATCGGCAACCCACCCAGGATGATTGACCAAAACTGGTAACCCAGCGGCTAAGTAATCAAAAAATTTATTTGGTGAAGTACCATAATAAAACTCAGGAATATTAGAAAGGATTTGCATCCCAAGGTCTGCGCTACGCAATAAAGTGACAAGTTGATTTTTTGGTAATGGTGGCAAAAAAATGATATTATCTAGTTTGCTCTCTAGTGTCTTTTTTTGTAACGTACGCTTTTCGCTACCATCCCCCACTAATACGAACTTAATCGATTGAACATCCTTATCAACTAATATTTTTGCCACCTCTATGACTGAATTTAATCCATTAGCAGCACCATGAGTGCCTGAGAATATCAATAAAAGATCTTCCTCTGAAACATTTTCTGGTCGCCAAAATTTAGACTTTTTCGAAAATAGCGCAACATCACTTCCATTAGGTACTTGAGTTATCTTATTTTGATTGACTCCCTCTTTAAGTATCCCATCAACCATTCCAGGAGAAAGTGCTATTATTCTATCAGCAAAAAAATAAGCGGTACGTTCAAATGCTTTCAATAAATACAGTAGCTGTCTGTTGCGAATTATTCCCATTGCCCTAGGTAATTCGGGCCAAAGGTCTCTTACCTCAAAAATAAACTTTTTTCTTCGAAACAATTTGGCAATTATTCCTGGAATAGCGACGGTTAGTGGCGTTGAAGTAGCCACAACAACATCGTAGCGCTCAGTAAGTGCAAACCAACAACTCCACAGGGCATACTTTAAGAACAAAATTATTCGATTGCCAAATGATACTTTATTACCATAAGGGATAGAAAGCTCAATGACTTCAATTCCATCAACAGTTCCTCTGCGTACTCCAAAATGAAATTGGTTTGTTAATCCTGTTACACCCCTATCAAATGCGCCACAAACGATAGTGACTTTACAATCTTTATCAATAAGTGCTTTAGACATCTCATAGGACCGAGTACCAGTAGAACCCTCTGGGGTGGAAAAATGTTGATGAAAATATAAAACATGCATATTTAAAACTTAATGAAGGTTTTAATAGTCGAAGCTTCTTTTACAATGACCGAAAGCTCGGGTATATATTTAAATTCTAAATAATACCGGGACTCCATCGTTTGCTTTAACTGAGGAGTAACTGATAGCCCGTTTGATTGAATTTCAATTGAGCATTTGTTGCTATAAAGGATATTTCCCGAAAAACGCCATTCAATAGGTGCCAACCGCCATCTTAAACAAGCTTCCTTGAAATTTCCATTCAAATTATCTGTACAGGTAACACTATTTTTTTCTAAAGTCAGCTCTCTACTGTGGCAAGCACCTAAATAGTCTTTATACGCAGCTGATGATGATAAAAAACCAACATCATCATTTAGAGCATTTACATTGGAAGATTGCAACCAATCTCCAAACAAAAAACGTCCGATTCTAGGCATTTGATCACGTCCATCGAATTCGATTGTATTGTGAGCCGATGTTCCCGCAAACCACTCTGTATAATTATCATTATAACTAAAGGTACCAGCATCGCGCAGAATATTCATGCCTCCCAGCCAGAAATCTACATGCAATGCATCTGCATGACTGGGCCGGAACTTATACTGAGGGTAGCGCATAACGGCCATCGAATTATTTAATCTCATTACATGGTAGCCACCACAACTAAAATTTTTACTTTTAGGTTTTAACTGTAAAGCACCTTGAGTCACTCCGAGCCACTTTAAAAGTGTTTTTGCATGCTTACTATCAGGAAAGGCACTGGCATTATTAAAAAGGGCTAATGCAAGTTGTACTGAGGGCCGAAAATCACGATAGTCGCATGCAGTTAAAGGAATAAGCCTTGCACCATCGTTGGCACCTAAATTTGGTGCATCGCCTGATATCGGGTCAACAATAGTAAAAAGCCAGTAAGCGGCTGCGGCTAAGCGCTTTTTTAGAGATGAAGAAAACTCAGGAGCCTTTCTGTGCCTGCGCCAGGCTTCAGCTATTGAATAGGTATCAAGCATAAACCTGTGATAATTTACAGAATATTGACTGAAACTCCCATCTACAGCTATTAAACTCGACGCCCGGTCCTCAAGCCACTTCCTTCCTGTCTGTTCCCAAAAGCTAGCGCGCTCATCATAGTCTTCAAGGAATATACCTCCTATGAATAATGCAGCTGCCTCTGTAGTACCATGATTATTTTGCTGCCCTATTGCATAGGATATTGTTGGAATTATCCTTTGCAAATGTGTTTGGATTAAGCAAATTAATCCTTGTTCAGGACTTTTATCTTGCCTTAATACCCAAGCTGCAGTAACCAGGTGTATTACTCTTATCGATGCCTCTTGACCACACTTCCAATTCGTGCCTTTATATGGCACATTCTGAGTTGCCCAATCATCTATCCAGATATTCAACCTATCTATAAACGTAGAATCACCGTTTGCGCCCTCAGTAGCCCAAGCAATAACCCAATCAAAACGAGATATTTCCCAAACACCTTTAATATCTCCTGATGAAAAGTCTGAAATTTTCCACCAATCTTCTGTTTTGGTAGGCTTTGCCTTCCTATTGAAAGAATTTAGAAACCAATTTACAGGTTTCTCTGGAATCCGCCCGGCAACTCTACCAAAGAAAACCAAGTTATTTCTCCACGCACTGTTTGGTTTAGGCGATCTGCTTTTAGTTAAGAAATATCGATAAAATGGTCCTTTTGCAATGGGAGCGGCTATTCGCTGCACTGGGTGCATATTCATCTTTAAAGTAACTCGGTATAAAAAAACTCTTAAAACATTTAGGGTACCGAGTCGGCTATATGTACGAAATAACTTTTTAAAATTCATTTCTGATTTTGTAAAATCGCTGCTACATCAATAGCAGTTTTTGCAACCTCAAACAACTCTGCCGGGGGAATAGGAGTCTCGTCACCTTTTTCGATCGCATGAAGGAAAGCCTTCACACAATTGCTTTGCCCTTTATCTTGTCGCCATAAGTTTTTTTTTCTAAATCCAGGCCAATTATAACCCTCTAATTTTAAGAAGTTATTAAGTATTAAGTTTCCTCCACCAGCAAAAACCTCTATTCGTTCTTTTGGAAACGAAGGCCCGCCATTCGAAAAATAATGAATCGTGCCAAATGATCCGTCTTCAAACCCCAAAGTGATGGATGCTTTGTCATCTACCAAACTTTCGCCATCTGAATGTCCCATTCGTCTTGCTTGTAAAGAACATATAGGATGGCCTGCTAGAAAGCGCATTAGATCAATGTGATGGCAAGCTTCACCAATAATCCTGCCACCTCCAATCTTTGGATCATGCGTCCAATGCTCACTGGGTATATACCCTGAGTTCATTAGCATAATAAAACTTTTTGGAGCCAAATTACTTTCTAATAATTTTTTCATTATCTTTATATGTGGCGAAAAACGACGATTGAATCCAACCATTAAACATCGATCACTTTTCGCGAATGCTTTTTGGATTCGCTCAAGCTCACCTAGATTTAAAGCAAGGGGTTTCTCCACGAAAACATGTTTGCCTCCATTCAGTGCATCAATGGTTAGTTGAGCGTGGCTGTCGTGTCGTGTGGCAATGCCTACGGCATTAATTTCTTTGTTTGAGATTATTTGTTCAATATTTGACGTTGCGAATGAAAAGCCTTGTTTTCTGCCGTGCAGAGCTGCGCTTAAACCACCGGTAGATGCAATGGTATGTAATTTGGCACCAGAGTTTTTAAAGGCTGGGATAAGAAAACGTGAGGCATAATTTCCTGCACCAATTATGCCAACTGTGACCTCGCGACACTGAGAAATAGCTGTTGTCTTTAAAGCTATATGATCTTGATGCCGCTTCTCAGCTTTATGAGGATACTCTAATAAAATCCCAAGAGCATTATTATCCGTTGATAATATATCATAAGCTTTGGGGCTTTCGAAAAAGGGAACACGGTGACTTATTAAGGGAGATACATCGATTGTTTTGGACGCCATCATATCTAAAACCGCTTCAAAATTACGTTGCTCCGTCCAACGTACATATCCTATTGGATAGTCAACACCTCCAGATTCGTAGACAGGATCATACCTACCCGGCCCATATGAGCACGATACTTGAAAACTAAGTTCTTTTTCATAAAAATCACTTCTTTTAAGGTTTAATCCGGCCACCCCAACCAAAATAATTCGACCTCGCGTGCGACACATTTTTGCAGCATGTGTTATCGGTTCATCTGATTTTGTTGCAGCTGTTACAATAACACCATCAACACCACGTCCGCGACTAAATTTCAAGCTAGCAGCAATCGGATCTTGTCCATCTTTGGGGTTACATATCTCAGCTCCGAAAGAGCGGGCCAATTCAAGCTTTTTTGAATCGAAGTCAATAGCCAAAACGCTGCAACCATGCGCTCGTAATAATTGAACAGTTAAAAGACCAATTAAACCTACACCAGTTACAACAAACATTTCTCCTAAAGTAGGTTTTGCTAATCGAAGTCCTTGCAAGCCTATACTAGCGACAACAGTAAAACTTGCTTCTTCATCACTGACGTTAAGAGGGATGCGTGCTGCAAGATGTTTAGGCACACTTACAACGTCTGCATGCGGACCATTTGAAACAACCCGGTCTTCTGAGCTAAAGCCTTTAGCCTTTGAAACTCTAACCCGTCCAACATTACAATAGCCGAGTGGGATAGGAAGCTCTAACTTTGAACGAACTGCATCGAATGTTGTAAATACTCCTTCGGTTTTAACCTTTTCAATAACTTGCATGACTTTTTCTGGCTGTGATCTTGCTTTTGCAATGAGGCTAGACTTACCAAAATTCACCAGCATCCGTTCTGTACCAGTTGAGATCAATGATATTGAGGTGTCGATGAGTATGTGACCGTCTACCGTTCCTGGCGTTGGAGCTTCCACTAAAGTTGTACTACCGTCTTTAAGATTCTGTATTAACTGCCGCATTCCAAACCTCATTTATAGATATCAACCCACTCATCAAATAATAGGCATAAACCGAACATAGCCTTGTTTTTAAGTCAAGATAATCGGCATCTCGACTAGAAATTGGTTTTAAAAATGTATAATCTTTATCTACGGGTAAAACAATCATATTCAAAGGAAAAAATTAATTGGAATATGTCACTTTTAAACATTAAATGGGCGATCATAGCTTATCAATACTGCTCTGTATTTACCCTTCATAACAAAAATTGTCCCAACTCCAATTCCAATTGGTGAAAACTCAGCAACTAGTTGCTCTATGTCAGTTATTGATCTGGCACCTCCAATAATACTAAAAGGACATTCGATACTAGGGCGAAAATACCTTATAATATCGGTATCAAACCCTTGCCTTGTTCCCTCTCGATCTATTGAATTAATTATAATCTCTCCCGCACCTAATCTCACACATTCTTGTGCAAATTGCAGTGGGTTAATTGAATGCTTTAGAGTTGCATTCTGCGAATATAATGCATATTTTCCGAAGAAGTTGGTCTTCCTAACGTCTAGTGTGACCACAACACTCTGTCTACCGATACGGGATGCCATTTCTTCAATTAAGTTAGGTCGCTTAATAGCAGCATGGCTGATAGAAATTTTTTCATATCCAATCGATACAATTTTCGCAGCAGTTTCTGCATCTCGAACTCCACCTCCGTAACATAAAGGCATTCTGCTTTCTGTAGCTATCTTCTCAAGTAATTTTAAATCAGGAGGCTTACCAAACCGAGTTGCATCAATGTCAAATAATGCTAGTTCGTCAACTTCTTTTTCGTTAAAAATTTTTATGGCATTAATCGGATCACCAACATATTTTTCATTGGCAAATTTTTGCGTTTTTATCAAACCACCATCTCTTATGAGTAAAGTTGGAAAAATTCTAGATCTTAGCATTATGCTAATTCTACAAAGTTTTTGATAAACTGGACACCGTTTGAGTGACTTTTTTCAGGATGAAACTGAGCACCTATTATATTATTTTTTCTAACTATACATGGCATAGTCAAACCATAGTTTACTCTTGCAATCACTTCATTAGTTGCGTGTGCATCGAAATAATAAGAGTGCAAAAAATAAAAACCCTTTTTCAAATTAATATCTTTTAACAGAGGCTCACGACAGTCAGATTCAATTTCATTCCATCCCATATGAGGTAAAATATTTGAGTGATTTTCAGAGCTTCTTCCGATTTTTTTTATACTACCAGATATCCATCCCAGACCATCAGATGAACCTTCCTCACTATAATCTGCAAGTAAATGCATTCCTATACAAATTCCAAGTATAGGTTTATTTTGAACTATTACATTCTCCTGCAGTGCCTGCATTATTCCTGATGAATTAAGTATTCTCATTGTAGGGTCAAAAGCTCCGACCCCTGGAAGAAGAAACTTCGTAGCGCTTTTGAAGTCTTGGTAATTTGATGACACAAAATATTTAATCTTCTCTCGCTGGCAAATATTCGAAATTGCAGAGATATTTCCAGATCCGTAATCAATGATACAAAGCACGACAACTACCTTTTAATTGAAGTCTCGACACCAATTTTTTTTAAAATTTTTGCGCCCAAATCAAAAACTGCTGCAATATTACGAAAATCCCTATATGTTTTTTTTGGCATAGAATGATATTTCCAAAGTTGGTCTTCTGAAATATCTAGCTTTTTTGCAATATATGAAAATTCATCATGAATGGTTTCTTTATCATAAGATGGAATTTCTAGTAATCTGAGAGCCTCATTGCGGGTCATCTGGCCAGTTAATATAAGAGAAGAAAACTGTACCTTCCTTGTATCAAAGCCAAACCGAGTGGGAAGCCAAAAACCTTCATAGAACTTTGTAAATCGGCTCTCAAAATGCTTTTGAGAGTAAGAGGTCCAGCCGTATTTATCAATGAGCGTTTTTATTGCAATTTTTTTATTATATTCTATCAGGTTGAGGGGTTTAATAACTTTAATTTTCCTAATATATGGCAAGTAAATTTTATGATAAAAGATGGAGCTAAATGGATAGTTTTTAAGTGGCCTAGTACAGTAACGTTTTATAATATCATTGATCAAAAACATGTCAGTTCCATAATAAAACCATTCTAATGGGTTTCTTACGCATTCTGTAGAGATATTTCCTCCATTTATTATATAATTTATGTTATATTTCGCTGCAAATTTATACAATGTTGCAACAAAAGCGTGGTCTTGAGGCACATCCAAAAGGGGCAGTCCGGACTTAAACCAAGCGAGCTGAAAGTCACGCATGTCCTCCCAGTCAATAACTTCGGTGAATAAATCTAACCCCAAATTATCCACCAGATTTTGAATATTTGAAACAGCCAACTCAGAGTTCCATCCACCATCAACATGAAATACAAGAGGTCTAAGACCAAACTCTGTGACTAGAATATGGAGCATGAAAGAGCTGTCCAGTCCCCCACTAATACCTAAAATACAGTCAAACTCTTTATTCCTACCTGCCTTCTTGATGTTCTCTACCAAAAGTTCAAGCTTTTGCTTCCCAACCTCGTTTGGAAACCAGTTAGGTTCAATTTTATCTTTAAAATCATGGCAGTGATCACATACATCATTGTGATCGAATTTTATAGCTGAGTCAGACGTATCCATCACGCAATTTGAACACCGCTTAAAATCCGAATTAGTATCTTGTTCGCAAAGCATCAAACTCCCTTTTCTTTCGTAACCAACATTTTCCCAAACATCATAGCGACAAAGAGAAAGAATTTGTTAACAAAACAAAGTATCTCTACCATTATTAGATAACATATATCTACATCAATAAGTATACCAAACTGCTGTTATATGTTTAATTGTTTCCGCAACTTACGCTAAGACTCTATTGAAAGAAAGATTTCCGGTTTATTTTTATCATTTGGCAGATCTAAAGAGTGTGGTAGCTCATTTAAAGTAGCATATTTTGCGTATCTGCTAAAGGTAAGTTCCAGGGTTAGAGGTAAGCCGTCACTTAATCGAATAGGGCCATTATTATTCGCGTGCACATGAACTAATTTTAGATTAGTTTTAGTTATAAAATCTTTAATTTGATTGAGATGCAAATCGCAATTATGCATTTCAATAACCAAGCCTGAAATTTTTTCCTGATATTTAATTAAGACGTTTAAAAAAGATATTCAGATCCTTCAACGTCAATTTTTAAAAAAATATTTTTTTTCTTGGTACCATTTAGCACCTCTGTTAGCGTAATATGCTGACTAGAAAATGTATTCAATCCAACAAATTTTTTTATATGTTTGCGTGGTCCGTTAAAAAAACGTTTATAGGAAATAAATTTTTTTAAGCCATAAAACCCAAATGGATTTTTAATAAATTCTACAATAACTCTTTTAATCCAAAAACGATAATTTGTTGAAGCGTCGAAAGCCATTACTTCCACATCATTAATGATTGTAAAATCTTTCTCAAAACTCCAATCATCACAAAGTCCAAGCCCTATTAGCAAATCTGAGCGCTTCAAATCTTCCAAAGATACCAAATAGCCCCCATCATAATCTTGGCCCAATCTAACCAAATCAATTGCCTGCCTGAATGCAAAGAATTTTGGTAAAGTTGCTTGCAAA
Organism: uncultured Alphaproteobacteria bacterium; assembly: GCA_902596985.1. Lineage (GTDB taxonomy): Bacteria > Pseudomonadota > Alphaproteobacteria > Rhodobacterales > Rhodobacteraceae > CACIJG01. The sequence goes on along the minus strand of CACJWR010000002.1, from coordinate 44,673 downwards.
TTGTCATCGCCATTTTCAAAATTTTTGGTTTTATGCATATTTTTATCGTTCGCAAAAGTCATATAACTGATTAGTCTTTGACATTAGTTTTTTACTCATATTAAACGCCTTGTGAGGTACAAGCATGATAAATATATCACATGTATCGATAGCATCATCTAATTCTACTAATTCCAATAAAAGGTGTTTTTTCACGTGAGGATCAACAATTTTGATAAACTTATTTTTTTTCATCAGAGAAATGCAAATATCCAATGCAGGTGACTCTCTATAATCTTCGGTATTAGGTTTGTAAGTTATACCAAGAACCGCAATTTTTGGCGTACGCCCAAGTTTTTTTCTAACTCGGTCAATTACAGCTTGAACTTGAATTTCTGTCCAATATGTTTTTTTTTTGTTGACCTGTCTTGCAGACTTCATTAATAAGCCGTCAGTTTTAGTTTGGTCAATTAAAAACCATGGATCTATGGGTAAACAGTGACCCCCTACGCCAACTCCTGGCTGTAAAATTGAAACTCTGGGATGCATATTTGCAAATTTAATTAATTGAGAAGTATTAACACCAAATTCTGAAGCTATCATTGAAATTTCATTGGCAAATGCAATATTTACGTCGCGATAACTGTTTTCCACCAGCTTACACATTTCAGCAGTTTTTGTATCTGATAGGTGAATTTTACCTTTTACAAAATTTTTGTAAAAAAGCTTCGCATTCCTAGCGGAAGCCTTATTTATTCCTCCCACAATTCGACCATTGTTGATTAATTCAAACAGAGCATTTCCAGGTAGGATTCGCTCAGGACAATATGCTAAATGAGTGTGTTTGATGTCAGAACGCTTACTTTTGATTATCTTACTGATGATGTCTGTTGTACCGACAGGGCAAGTGGATTCAATTATTATCAAATCTTTTTCTTTAAGTAGTGGTAGCAAAGACTCTATCGCATCAAAAACATATTTTAAATCTGGCTTGCCCACATTATTTATGAAATTTAAAGGGGTAGGCACGCAGACTACATAGACATCTGCAATAGTAGGTGTATCATGGACCGTAAAATTTTTTTCTTTAAGCTGATCAGATAACAATTCAGCCAATCCTGGTTCAGAAACGTCAAGCTTGTTTTTTTGAATTGCTTTGATTAAATCATTGTCAGTATCAAAACCGGCTACTTGTAACCCCGATTTTGCTGCTACAACCGCAGTCGGTAAACCAATATACCCAAGCCCCACGATGCATACTTTATTCATTTTTTATAAGTCCCTAATTAATCATATTCTTCGATACCAGCTAATATGCTAATTCACGCCTTTTTTTCATAATCAATTTTTTAGCCCAAGGTATACCTACCAGAGTGATGCAAGCGAAGTACGAAATCGCTACCGAATAAAGGCCTATATGTTTTAAGAAAGCGTAGCACAAAATAGCATTTAAAACCGCAATCGTTACGCTTAAAATATGAATTCGCTCCTCTACAAACGCTCGTAAATATCCTACTAGCATAAATAGGTAACCGTAATTACAAGCGGTTAATAATAAAATAAAAAGAACCCAAAAACCTGGTATACGCTCTAAAATTGAAAGATTCAAAATTTCAAGAATCTTATAAAAAATAAAATATAAAAATAAAACAAAAACGGATAGCAATATATTTATCCGTCCGATAATCTGAACCAACTTATCTAACTCTTGAAATTTTCTTAATGACGCAAGTTTAGCCATCTTAGGCTGTTGAGTATATGTCCACCTGCTCATTATCTGTTGTAAGAATGATGTGATCTGTAAGCCAACTCCAATAATCCCTGCTTGTACAGGCCCTAGGATACTGAATACCAGGGGCACAAATATGCCATATTGGAAAAAACTAGCGAAACTAGATATTGCTAACCTAGATTGCATTGGCCACACATCCTTATAAAAGTTAAGTTTCTCATATTGTTTCTGTTTTGATAAAAGTTTAAACTGTTTCCTGAAAGATATCTTTATTAAATAAATATCCTTTAATACTTTCGGAATTGTAGAGAATACAAGTGACATAATTCCAAAGCCCAGCACCAAACAAACAATCAAAACCATACTCGATACTACAAATGAAATTAGTTTCCATTTCTCTACTACGTCTATTTGACCACAACCCTCTAAAAAGCCATTAAGACCTAGGAAATAAACTTGAAAACTGCATAAAATGCAAAATACAATCCAACACACTTGGATTTCATTTAAATTGTAAGTCCAACCATGGCTAAAAAATATTATCCCTAGTCCGCCGACAAAAAATGCAAACAAAAGACTTATTAGAAAGTAAATCTTACGTGTCATACTATAGAGAGCAGCCAATTTAGGAATATCCGTATAAGACTTGTTCAAGCTTTTAACATCAAAAATAGTAATGTTAGAAAAGGAAGAAGACGCCTTATTTACTATAAAAGCAAATAACCCCAACTCAAAAAAACTTTGTAAGTTAAGTAGGCTCAAAAAAGTATAATAATAGCCCTGCTCTTCGGGTGATATTTTTGATGTTACTAATATAATTATAATTGGAGTTAATATTAACTGAAAAATTATCGTAGAAAGACTAAAAGTTAGTGCTCTATTTGATAAACTTTTAAATTCAAGAAATACTTTTTTTAAAGCTAACAAAAAAAGACTCATAAATTCAGTCCAGATTTATTCTCTTTTAAATACCTATGTACACCTTCTTCAATCCCTATAAAATCTTTATTATAGCCTACTTTTTTCAATTTATTAATATCAGCCTCGGTGAAGCTCTGATAAAATCCCTTTAAGTTTTCGGGGAAGTCAACATACTTAATTTTTCCCTTTTTGACACCTAGCTTTCTCAATTCGTTTAGCACTGCAAGACTTAACTGATTGAATGTTGAAGAACTTCCAGTACCAACGTTAAAGATCCCACTTTTAATGTTATTTTTCCAAAAAAATAGGTTTACATCTACAACATCGTCAACATAAACAAAATCTCGTCTCTGTTCTCCAGGACCATAGTTTAAATAACCGCCAAAAAGTGTACCCTCTCCTTCAGTGATAATTTGATTTGCTAATTTAAAGACAGGGCTGGACATATTCCCTTTGAGTTTTTCTCGTGGTCCATAAACATTAAAATATCTAAGCCCTGTGATATTGCAGTCGGTATTATCAAGCAACCCAGAGTTTCTTACATATTGATCAAAAAGAAGTTTTGAATATGCATACAAGTTAATAGGCATTTCGTACTTAGGGCTCTCTTTAAATACATCCCCTGAGCCATATACCGAAGCGGATGAGGCGTAAATAAATTTAATACCACGCTTTGAACAAAAATTTACCAGTTTCTTTGAAAATGAATAATTATTAGCCATTATTAATTTTGCATCCCAGCAAGTAGTATCTGATATGGCACCCTGATGAAAAATAACTTCAATTTTTTTCTGGTTGGCTGTTAAGAACTCAAGAACTTCTTCAGAATTAACATAATCAGAAACAGTGGTGTCATTGACATTTTCAATGAGTTTTCCGTTTGAAAAACTATCTACTATAACAATGTTGAAGTATCCAAGTTCATTAAGCTTTTTAATAATATTGCTGCCAATGAAACCAAGTCCTCCAGTGACAATAATCATGGCCTACTGTCTCCATCAATATTAATGATTTTTCTAAGCATCTTAGTGGTAGAGTAATTATCAATAAATTTAATACTTACGACTGTCCCACCATTTTCTTCAACAATTTCTCGACCAACTATTTGATCTAATTCATAATCCCCACCTTTAACTAGAACATCTGGAACTATTTTCCGATACAACTTAAGAGGAGTAAGCTCATCAAATGTTATAACAAAGTCTACCGCCTTTAAATTTTTTAAAACCAGAGCTCGATCTTCCAAGGTATTTACTGGTCTATCATGGCCTTTTAAAGCCTTAACCGACTCATCTGAATTCAAAGCTACTATTAATGTGTCTCCCAAAGTTTTTGCACGATTTAAGTATTCAATATGTCCTCTGTGAAGCAAATCAAAGCAGCCATTTGTCATAACTATCTTACCTAAATCAGACCTAAACTTATCCAGGTCGGATAAGGATAGAACACTTGATCCAGCTACCTCCGTAATTCTTGCAAAATCTAATTTTGAAATTTTTGCAGGTCCTCTCCGAGCCACAACTACACCAGCAGCAGAGTTTGCAATTTTTGCGGAGTATACGAGATTACCGCTCGCGAGAAAAACGGCAGAAAAAATGGCAACAACAGTATCGCCTGCTCCCGTTACATCGTAAACCTCTTTTGCAGCCGTTGGAATGTGCTCATACTCGCCGTTTGGAGTTATCAGTAGCATACCCTCCTCGGACATTGTGACTAGAAGAAATTCCAAATTAAGTTTTTCCATTAGTTTTTGACCTTTTTTAGCCATTTCACAAAAGCCATTTGCCTTCCCGACGAAGATTTCAAACTCTTTTTTGTTAGGTGTAATAGTTGTTGCCCCTTTATATTTTTCTGCATGATCACCTTTTGGGTCAACAATAATTTTGAAACCGTGAAGTTTAGATAGAGTAATTATTTCACGAAAAACACTTTCGGTAACTGTACCTTTCCCATAATCCGATACGATTACAGCATCAAAATTCTTAATATACTTTCTCAATCGTGCAATGATATCGTCCGCAAACTCATCAAAATTAGTATCTTCGTCAAGTCTAATAAGCTGCGCACTTGCTTCAGTAACTCTAGTTTTGAGAATGGAAGAGCTATTCTTTTTCTTTATTAACAAATCTTTTACTCCAAACTCTTTTAACTGTTTAATAACAGTAGATGCTTTACTCTCTGCACCAATAAAGCCCATAAGCCCACACTTTACGCCTGTATTAACGACGTTGAGCGCTACATTAGCAGCCCCACCAGCTTCAATTTTTCCTCCCAGTTTGTTGGCAACCAATACAGGGGCTTCTGGAGATATTCTGTTAACTTCGACGTAAATGGTTTCATCTAAAATAATATCACCAACCACGAGAATATTTAAATTCTTATAAAGATATGGTTTTTGTTTCATTTACTTTATAGCCTCTAAACTGAAATCATACTTAAGGTGATGCGACTGCGGTATAAACCTTCTGAACGTCAATATTTTCCATACATACAGGATTACCGCAACCTAAAGGAGTTATGCTGTAGCAAGGTCCGCAGTGAATAACAATTTTAGTGATTTTAAAATTATCATTCCAGGGACCCGTGTACTTATAATCAGTTGGTCCATACAGTCCAACAATTCTTGTCCCCGTTAAAGATGCCATGTGTATTGCACTACAGCACCCAGAAACTAAAACCAAACAAGAATTCATTAACCCAATCGAATCTAAAATCGAATCTGGTTGCAGCACATGGCAATGAACTCCTTTTTGAGCACAATTATACTGAATCTCTTCCAATAATTTATATTCCTCTGGTCCACCTAGTAGCACTGTATCTAATTTTAGGTCATGCTTTACCTTTATTATCAATTTTTCGTATCGGCCGCTTGGCCATCGCTTGTGACTTTCCAGAGTGCTTGATCCAGGCGCTATTATAATGAAGTTTTGATTAATGTTTAATTTCAATTTGCTCGTTATTATACGCGATTTTTCATATAATTTTTCCTTAATGCCGTTGTCATTTGTTAAATCCCAGTTTGTTGCCATTCGCCTAGAATAATAACTTACTTTATGTTCACCATTCCTTGGGTAAAGAAAAAGAATGAATATTGACTTAAAAAGCTCTCTAGGAATTGTAGCAAAAATAGCGACAAGCGCTTTTAATTTACTAGATACGGTAGGAAAATATATTAAGTCAAATCGTTCTGTTCTTTGATTAATAAAATATTTTAGTAAACTAGAAGTCTTAGAATTAAAGGGCACTATTTCGCAAATAATCCTATCAGAATAATCGCTTAGAAAATAATTAATTACCTTACGTAATGAAGGATACGATATAGTTAATTTTATTTGTATATTTGGGTCCTTCATCAAACTCAATAGTCCAGGAAGAAGCATTAAAACGTCACCCAGTCCACCAGACGATGCATGAATTAATATTTTCTTACAATTTATCAACGCTTAGCCTTTAATCAGAAAATAAGCTGAGTATAAAAATGATAACGCGATAAAATAGAGGACTTTAAGTTTTTTATAACGAGATTTGAAACCAATAGATAGAACGACCACTATAAGAGACATGACGGGTAAGCGCCATCTAATCAAAACGGTACTGAAAGTCGCCATTGCAACTGAATAAATTAAGACAGGAAACAAAATCCATATATAATTTTTTTTAAAATAAGATTTAAGATCTAAAATACCAGGTATAAGGAAGGCCATCATTATATGGTTATTACAAAAAACTAAAAACTCCAATAAAGATTCTGCATCTCCGTAGACACCCTCGATAAGGGTAGACCATAATGGAATCGAAATAAAAAATTGCAATAAGTTTATTAAAATTAATAAAAGAAAAGAGTGTTGACTAATAGAATATGCCAACGAGTCTGCTGCAGCCCCCTTTTCAAATTCCAATAAAATTCTATAGCCTAATCCAAATCCATCGCCAAATATTTCTAAGGTATCAAAGACAAACTCTAGGTTGAATATTAAAAGAAAACCAGCCAAAGCACCAAGAGCAAAAAACAGAATCTTGGCTCTGTAGATCAAGCATGCAAAAATCAACCCTACCAATAGTAGACTCAGAAAAATTTTAATCTTTGGAATAACCCAAATTAGCAGGAATAAAAATACCGGTACAAACAATATTAGATGTAACCATCGGGGACTTTCTTTCATTTCGTGAGCCAGAAATAGTACTAAGATGAAACAATATGCGATCATTGGTGCTCTAAATATGCCACCTGCTAGATGATAGAAGTCTGGTGTAACCAGTAATAATATAAGTAACAATTTAAAGTTAAACTGTTTTGAGAGGCTGCGTGTGAATAATATTGTATAAACACATACGAGACTGACAAACGAACTACTTAACAGTTTCGGAACAAAAAAGTGACTGAACTCTGCAACTGGTATCAAGTGGGATAGCAACGCAAGTAGGTAGACCCATAATGAAAAGTCAGTTGCGTGTCGGTCTATAATAGTATACGAAAAGTCGCCCGTTTCAAAACGTTCATGATAAAAATTCAAGAAATTAAAAAAATTAATTTCATCTCCACCGGGACCAACACCATACTGCCAAAAAGGTAAAGGGTTAAGTTGACCCGCATAAATGTGTAAGAGAGTTGTGCAAAAAACGTGCACAGTGAAAAAAAGTGTGTAAATCGTGAGCGTTGTTTTCAGACTCAAATTTTTTGTATTAATTAAACAAAGATGCATTGATCCGACAGCATATAAAAATACTATCACTGCAATTATAAAGGTCAATTCTAAGGCAATTTCCATTGACTGCTCTACTGATACTCACTTAACCGAAATTTAGATGTGTACTTGAAAACACTTATTCGGGAACGAAATAACCAGCTCTTAGGATAAAATAGTACAATATAAAGCAATTTGTTTTTTGGAAGAAAAAAATTGAGAGCTGCAAAAAGAAACTTAGTTCTTGAAATATTGGCTGAATAGCATAAGTCTCGAAAATTGGATGATTTTAGAATGCTAAATTTCTTTTTTACGCTAATATCCCCTAAATTTTGTAATACCATATAAATCCAGTGGCTCAAAAATCTTTCTATAAATAATTTATCAAAAAAGCAACGATATTTGTTATTCATCCGGTCAGATACCAAATTCCCAATCTTAATAAGGTTGGAGACTTCGCTGGCAAAAATATGCCCATACCCTGTATCCATTTTTCGCCAACAACCCAACTCTTTTGGAATGAAGTATGCACCATTTTTTAGTGCAATAACCATGGCCAAAAAATTATCTGCAAAGGACCCAACTTCAGTATCTTGTCCACCCTCTTCTAAGACATATTTCCTATTTAATACCATTGCTGAAATTTGAATCCACCGTCCAAATTTTTTGAAGGACTCGTTTACTGCGACAGGATCTAAATACAAGGGTTGGTCAGAAATTATGGGCATCATGCGTATACCTCTATTCGTACCATCTGAGTCTATTAAACGCACCAACCCTGATATCACCCCAACATCAGGAAATTTCCGTGCTACTTTTTCAACTTCTTCAAAGAATATCGACTCAACTTTATCATCAGCAGCACTTAAAAAAACAAAGTCACCATTTGAATAATCTATTAGTTTGTTAATGTTGGATTCAACTCCGCAATTAAAATCATTTTTAATTAACTTAATATATTCATATTTAGCGATATAGCCCTCTATAATCTCAACGCTATCATCAGTTGAGGCATCATCGATAATTATAATCTCATCTGGAGGTCTCGTTTGGTTTATCATACTATCTAATTGAATGCCAATATAATGTCCGTGATTAAAGTTTGGTATTAGTGCCGAAATTGATATTTTTTTTTCTTTACTCATAATGATTTATGTTTAATCCTCCATGGTGCATTAAAAAAATTAAACGTAGAATTCGTATATTAAAGATTTAATAGTAAAATTTTTTAATTTACAGAAATTTATTCAAAATATTAGGTATGTATTTAATACTAGAATTATGATTTAAATAACTAAATTCCGTCATAATGCTCCCTCAAAATTTTGTTATTTTTGCTGCTATTTCTGAGTAATAATGTGTTGGAAAATCACTATTAAAATTATTACTTACTGTTCAGGAGGTTGATGAGCTCATTTAAAATAGGGGATAACGCCAGTAATTTTCATGAAACTATTTTTGAATACTTTTTTCTTTTATTCTAAGTCTTTTGAAGATTAGTAAATATATGTACCTTTTAATTTTAAAAATTGCTGACTTAACGGTATTGTTCTTAACTCTCTCGGACCAGCGTTTTACTAAGCTATTAGGCTTATGGTTCGATGGCCTACGTCTTATACTCTCTATTTCTTTCAATACTGCCTTTCGAAATTTTTTGACTTTATAGTAAATTTTGGAATTCAACTTAGGACTTTCTTCTAAGAATAAGTATGTTTTTAAAAATAAATCTAAATGTATCCTATTAGTATTTTCAACTGCCCAACTAGCTACATTTTTTACTGATCTTTTTTCTTTTATAAACTGTCCCTTGCTTTTCTCTGTAGATATGTCAATGATGCAGCAATCTTTGGCATTTTCAAAAACATAAATTTCTTCTATTGAATTAACCAATTTACCCAGATAATCATTATCGACTGTAATATCAGGTAAAGGTAGTTGACCTTTGTGCTTTATACAGACAGGAAAATAGTGAAATTGACTTCCTATTAGCCCAGATCTTTTTTTATAAAAGTAGCCTCCTGAGTATACTGTTTCATCCAATTCTTCATCCAAAATCATACTTTTTGTCTCTGAATGAAAATGGTCGCAGGACATTCTTAAAAGTGCTTCAGAGTCTAGCGATCTTAAGTCATTTTGCAATAACGCAGCTTTATATTTTGGAAGAAATGTTTCCAAGTTTAGCCGGGGAGTGAAAATACAGACAACCTTTATTTTCTTTGATAACTTTTTATATATCTTCATAATTGCGCCATCAGAAAAAATTATATCGGGACATATAAAAAATAAAATGTCCCCTTTGCTCCGTGAGATGAAATCACGATGACAGTGGTTCATACTGATATAATTGCCTAAAGTGTTTACGCCAGAAATTAAAAAGTATTCGATCTCAGCATATTGTAAAAGTTGAGATATTATTACCGATTGTGAAATATAGCTTAAATCAGAGTTGGTAGTATATATCTTAAATTTTATTCTAGATTTTTTCGATAAGCTTGGAATATTGTTGTATTCCAGAAGGCTATTCAACGAATAATTTAAAAAGTTGTCAGTGAATTTTCTTCCCCAAACTGCAACACAAAAGCTTATTTTCGATGTTTTTTTGAAGTCTGCCACTATTGGTCTAACACCTATCTTTGGAGTATTGTTTTGACGTTTATTAAATCTGCAAAGTCCTCTTGAATCCAATATTTTTACTAGTTAGTCATTTATCAAGACTATCATACGAGTGGATTATAAATCGGTGACAGGCAACGCCATAAGAACCACCATCACTAAAGTAAATGTTATACTTTTCACAGACCTCTGCAAAAGCTTTTCGCTCTCCAAATTTAGGATTTGCATAATTACAATTCCAATCATCAAATAGTATAATACAACCTTTTGAAATTCGTTGGTTTTTAAACATATTTTCAAGTACATCAATTGCAGATTCGTAAAGGTCTCCATCGATGTGTATCAAGCTAAATTTTTGTTTATCGGGAATAGTATTAACCGTATCTTTAAACCAGCCTTTGTATATGCTAAAAAAATTATTTGATAAAAATTTAGAAATTTCATGGCAAAACTCAACTTCATTCAATCCCTTACATGTTCCTTTTCCCCAAACACCAGATAACACATGAGGAGATTTTTTGTCAGTTTTAAAACGCGCTTCAGGAAGACCCTCGAAGCTATCGAAATAATGCACTTTTTTGAGCCTATTACCACTATTGAGCGCTATTGAATTGTGATAAGCAACAGCACTAGCGATAACTACGGCCGTTCTTGCAGTCATTGTGCCGAATTCGGCAATATCGCCCTCGACATCCATACCGTAAACATATGATACAGAGTGCGAAAGTGTTTTTATAACATCCTCATTTGTAGAATAAGATAGATAATTAATTGTTTTTTTCTTTAAACGCTGGTAGAACCGATGCCTTTTATACAAAGATAATTTGCCTTTTAAATTGCTAAACATTTTAATTTTTTATACTTCTTAAAGTTATTTATTTTGGTATTTAAAATCTTCAATTACATCAATTATTTTGGTAAAATTTAATTTCGTTGCTTTAATTAGTTTTTCGCTGTTAAGACCTGAAGACATAGGGCGTGGTTCATTGAGACCCAAATCCTCTAACGAATATTCCGATATTTTGGAAGATAGACCCATGAATTCAACAAAGTAACGTGCAAGTTCCACTCTCTGCCAGACTTCTGTATTTACACAGTGGTATAATCCATACAATCGGTGTTGAATAGATAGTTTAACGGCTAATGCTATGTCGCTCACAAATGTGGGGCTAAAATTTTGATCTTTTATACATTTAATTTCATTGCCAGAAAGTGCAGTTTCATACCATTCTGTAAATAAGTGCTTTTCTCCACGCCTTGCCCCAATTACTTTATCAAGCCTCAAAATTAGGTTATGTCTATCTGCATCCAACACAAGCCGTTCTGCTTCTAACTTGAGATGTCCATACAAACTGATAGGACTCGTGGGAGAGCTTTCTTTATATCCCAGTTGATCTCCTGAAAATACATAACTTGTTGACAAATACACAACATTAATCCCTATTTCTTTGCATTCCTCAACTATTTTTTGAACTGTTGATACTTCACATAATTTGGCAAACTTTTCATCAAGCGGATACTTTTCCATAGGACCAAATTTATTGCACAGCACGATAACAACGTCTTCAGGATTAATGCTTAAAGCAAAAAACATTCTTGAAAAACTATCTTTTAGCACATCAAATTTTATAAATCCTTTACGCATTTCGCGGGAGGTTTTGATAACCTGGTATTCACTATCCAATGCTTCTACGACATGTCTTCCTACAAAGCCACTCGCTCCTATGACAACTACAACCTTCTTTTTCATATATTTCAAAATTTTGCCCCTAATTCCGCATTTTTTAAAAATTCATTAAAGTGTGCATTTTCTAATTCACTATCACCTGAAGGGGACCATGGAGCTAATTCTGTTTCTTCAGGGATGAAAGGGCCCTCTGCTACTTCATGGAATATGAATGTATTTGTTTCCACAAACAAAGTATGAAATATTGGTTCATTCAAGCGGTAATAATGGATCCGATTCGAACCATATGGCCCTAGCTCTATGATCTCTTGTACGTGCCCACAATCTGAAAATAGGAACAATTTTGCTAGTCCATCGATAACCAGTAAAGACTCTATCTTTTTTAGGTGCTTTGCAGGCCTAATGTAAGAACCAGCTTTGACACAGATATGCATCTCGTGAAGGGTATCATTATTATCACTATGAAAACATATCCTACTTCGTCTGTATTTTGTTTTAACAGAAAAATCCTTAATTACACTCACGTTTTTTTTATTGACACAAGAAATCCCCTCGTTGAAACGGATAACAGATTTAGACTCTATTTTCATCTACATACTTCAGAATATAGAATTTTCTTTTTTAGGGAAAATTGATTTAATGGTCTCAATGTTTTGAAATAAGGTTTGAGAGTTGCGCAGAAGTTTTTGTTCACTTTCCGGGCTTAAGCTCAACAAACAAGTTTTTATTTTCTCTCTAGCAAGAGCAGAAGATGGCTTAATTTGTATTTTGCTCCCAGGCATATATTTCCCAACTTTATTTGGGTCATCATCAACTACAAAGTCTATTAGTTTTTCAATTTCAAATATATGAATGAAAGTACCAGATAGATGCCCAGCACCAAAAATTGTGACTTTACCAGATTTACGTTTGTTTAAAATAAAATCTTGAATTTTTGTTTTTATGTTTTCGAAGTTATCAACAAACTTTTTTATTAATGCAGAATAGTATTGGTCTGTAACTGCTTCGTATTTTTGATTAACACTCGGATTTTCTTCATCTAATTTACAGATTGCAACTAATGCATTTTCCGTTGAATATTCAAAGTTTAAGAGCTTTTTTACTGTGAACCCGTGCCTTGTTAAAACCCATCTAAAAGTTTCGGGCACTAAATAAAGAGTGTGGTCTTCCCATAAACAGGTATAGTCAAAATTCTCAATTTGTTTTGAGCAATCGGGAATTTCAAATAAGACAACGCCATTTGGTTTTACTAAACTCTTTATGCCTGCTAGAAAATTTTTCGTGTCAAATGTGTGCTCTAGAACGTGCCGGACTAACAGTACATCTGCTCGTTCTTCTCTGGCGTTTAATAAAGCACAATTCTTGGGAGTAACCAAATTTTGTACCAGCTCAATATTTAATGGGGCATCAAATTTTTCTGCAAAATTAAAATCCAGCAATGCACCCATCTCAAAACCGATTTTATTTAACCTTTCTATCGTGCTTAAATCTTTATAACTTAAACCTCTGATTTTAGATTTCTTATCTTCAATGTAAGGTGCTAATTCTCGAGTAGTGTCATCCAAATGCCCCTCTGGTTCATTATAGCTGATCCAAGGTGGTGGAGTTAATAATTTATTTTCGGGGATATAGTCACACAGCTGGAGAATCCCACAATGCTCACACGTTGCTAGGCTTAATGTATAAGTTTTATATTCTTCATCGAGTGTAACCCTATACTGTGTTGAAATAGGTTGATTTTCAAAAGAAATTAGTTTCTTAAGGGGATGGAAACCGCAACATTTGCAACCAGAAAATTGAAGGGAAGTCAATTTATGACTCCTCTTGAAAACGAAGTATTTTATTTACCCCTTGGCCCAACGAATGCGGAGTGTATTCTGGAAAAATCTCTTGAAGTAGTGATATATCGTAGCCTTGATCGACCTTGTCTTTTGTTCTGGTTTTTTGATCTATTTTTAGATCTATTTTATTTTCCTTAAGAGCCTTAATTATATCTTTGAACGAATTGCTTGCTGAGTTAGCAATGTTGATAGTACCTGAAAAATTTGAATTCATTAAATGTATCAATACGTTCACTAGGTCGTCTATAAAAAGAAAGTTTCTTTTTTCTGTTCCATCGCCCCACAAAGTTTGTACACGATTAAGAAGAGCGTTTTTTGTAAACCCTGAGGGACCATATATATTTTGCGTTTCATTTGGGCCATATACTAAAGGCATACGCGCTATGATAAAATTTTTATAATTTAATTTAACTAAAGTCATTATTAAAAGTTCTTCACTATTTTTCTTTGCTAGACCGTAAAAAGAGGAAGGTTTTAGTGCAAGACTTTCGCGGATGTCTAATCTATTAATATTTTCTCCATAAACTTCGGCGGAACTTAAGTAAATAATTTTCTTACACAGTTTAATTTTATTCAGTTTCAAAAAATTTGTCAGCATAGTCAAATTTTGAAGATAAGTCGTCAAGTTATCTCCTATTTGCTTTTTTATGCCAGAACAGAAAAATATAATAGTATTTTCATCGATAATATCGTCCAAGCTGTTGCAAGAGTTTTGATTTAATAAATTTAATTGCTTTGAATTGAAGCTAGTAATGGATGAATTGCTTACTGATCTAGATAAATTTATAGTCAAATTACGACCGATGTAACCTGAGCCACCAAGAACAATAATTTTATAACTCATCAAAATATTCCCTTCTAATCTAATTTTAGCAAAATCCTGCCAGACTCTTTCCCAGAAACCATATCTCTTATTGCATCATTGACGTCGTCTAAAGGCCTCACTGATGATATTAATGCGTTATATTCAAGTTTTCCTGCTTGGAGCAAACTGGAGTATTTGGGTATATCCACCTCTGGGCTCGTAGACCCTCCTTCACTGCCATGGAGCTTTTTTCCAAAGTGTAAGGGTAGCGTGTATATACTTGTTTCAGCTCCTTTTTTAGGAACTCCTACTAAAATTACCTTCCCATTACTTTTTACTAGTTCATAAGCTATCTTTATCATTTCTGGTGAACCAGTATTATCAACAATGATATCTATATTTAAATCTGCCATCGCAGCTACGATTGAAGACTTTAAATCTTTACAAATTTTAGCATTAATAGTTACATTTGCACCAAATTTCTTGGATATTTCCAACCTGTTATCGAATAAATCAACAGCCACTATTTTATTTGCTCCAGCTAATTTGGCTCCTTGAATTACATTCAAGCCAACTCCACCAGCGCCTAAAACTACGATATTGTCACCAATCTTAAGTTCCGCATCATTTACGATAACGCCAAAGCCAGTAGTGATAGCACATCCGAAAAGTGCAGCGGCTTTTGAGTCCAAGTCTCTTGGGACCGTGGTTACTCTATTTTCAGATATAACAGCGTGTGTATTGAATGTTGTAACTAACCCTGCATTTATAATTTTTTTACCCCAACCATATTTGGGAGGTTTAGCCTCAATACCGTTACCTTTGCGCCAATGCAGAACAACTTTGTCACCAATTCTTACGGTTGTCACGCCTGGCCCAATGGCAGTTATAGACCCTGATCCCTCATGTCCTAGTAGATGTGGAAGGTAAGGATCGTGTCCCTTGACGCCTTTTATTTCACCTATCTGGGAACCGCATATACCACTATAATCTAACTTAACAATAACTTGCCCTACTCCTAGCTTATCTGGCAACTTAATTTCGTCTATCACTAAATCCGTGTTTTGACGTACAAGTATTGCGGCTTTTGCGTATTGACTCATTTATTTAGATCATTATTCAAAAAATATAAAACTGTGGTCGCCGTTATAACCTGTATGAGTAAACCACCACTCCCATGCCTCTGGGCTACAGAACATTTCACAGGTAACCTGCCAGTATAGTAAATTTGCTTTCTCTGCTTCGTTTCTGAATGACTCTACACATATATATTTGCTCCCTTTTGACACGCGTTCAATCTCTTTAAGCGCATTATATAGTCGAAAGTTTTGCAAGCAGTGCAGAGTATTGATAGAAATGACTAAGTCAAATGTATTGCTACTGAAGGGAAGGGATGATGCACAACCGTGTATGATTGACTTGCTTACTTCGGATTTAGCGTTTTTAATCGCGTAATGAGATCTATCAAGTCCGAAAACCTGCGATTTTGGCAACAAAAGTTTAAATTCGTAAATAAGAAATCCTTTTCCACATCCCACATCCAAAACTTTACACCCATCCTTAAGATTATAATGTTCGATCATTTTTTTTGCAATTGGGGTCCATCTACCTGGAATATATTTATATCCACCGTAGTTTACTCGGCGGTCTCCATCCCAGTAGTCAAAATCAAACTTTTGCGCTAACTCTGCTGCTTTGGCCTTAGGGAACTCTGGATCATTTACTCTCCCTAGGTAATCACGTTTCTGAGTTTTGTGGACCATACTCATAAAATCAACATACATTTTTACATTCCCATATTTTTAAACAGATAGGTTTTCGATTTTTCTATTTGTTTTCTCGTAAGATCTTCATCAGACACTAATTTAAAGCTATTCTTGTTTACAATTCCCAAAATAATTAGTGACCATTTTAATCTAAAAATTGGCATAAATTTCCCAACAATCTTAAAAATTTCATTATGTCTTGTAATTTTTTCATTTATTTCGGTTACAAATTTTTCGAAGTACTGGGTATCTATAGGGATTCTAGGCTGACAAGCAAAGTCACAAATTAGTTTTAAAGCATTATCATAACCTGCATATTCGAAATCTAAAAAAAAATAATCATTTTTCTTTTGAAGCATATTATGCATCCCAAAGTCAGATGGCGAAATTATAACTTTCATTTCTCTAATATATCTATCAAGTTCTTTGAAAAACTCTTTATTTTTTTTAGTTAATTTTTCGAAGATTTGCAAAAAATATCTTAAAGCAGCCCTATATTCCTCACATTGAGAATTTTCAAAATTAAATAGCCTTTCGAACCTTTTTTGAATACTTGCAAGCAACTCGTTGTAGGAAAAGAAGCAATCCGCTGCGTGAGCAATTTCAGGTGGCGACTTTAAATTACAAACATTCAGTTCGTTAATAAATTTTACACATGCATTTAACCCAGCTGGTGTTGCCCTTTGAATTTGGGTTCCTTCAATGTAAGAATATACTCCAATATTGTATTTAAAATTTTTTGTAATAGCCTTTGGAACATTATTTATTCCCATTTTGTTAACCCAAGATAAGAACTTGTATTCAACATCTAATCGCTCAGATTTTACCTCAGCTGGATATTGTTTAAGAACAAATTTGTTTGACTTTAATTCAATTAGCTTTACGCTACTATTTTTTCCACCTGATAGCTTAGTTACCTTTAATATTTGATCGCTATTTTGCATTAAACCGGCGGATTGAAGCACCTCAAAGTACATTTTAGAGTGCATTTATATATGATCCAATCTGTTTCCAACTTGAGGCAGTGAAGGATTGTTTATTTTTTTCAAAAGACATCGAATTTGGATCAAATAATATTTTCAATATCGAGCTATTTATTTGGTCTAGTACGCTTGTTAAATCATCAATAAAAATGTCACATTTTTGTTTGGTTATTTGTTCAACCTTTGAATTGACCGTATCACAAAAATAAATGTCGCTAATATGAATTTTATTACCACTTTTCCCAACGATATCATTCGATTTTAGCCAACTCATCGCAGCTTCCCGTAATTTCACACGGTCTCCAATAAAAGGGTACTTAGTTTTATGACTTATTATTTTTAATTTATGTCCCTGGGCAAGAAGCCAAGAAAATGTCTGAATTACATCATCAAATGGCGTCGCTTTCATTATGTGGGTACCGTACACTTTGCCTTGTAATTCTGTCCAGTCTGCTTCTCTATCTGATGTTATAAGATATTTTTTAACATCATTTTTACTCTTTAGGCCTGGATCAGTAATCGTACCATATTCGAGTGCCACTGAGGCGAAAACAGAGTCATAATTAATTATTGTATTATCAAAGTCGATACCTATTATCATTTTATATAGTCAGCTTAGCTAAAATACTGTCTGAATCCAGGCCCAATTTTCGACGTGCATTTTCTTGACTACCAACTCCACTTAAGAAACTTTTTGCACAAGCTATTGAGGTTAACTTTTTAGTATCAAGTTTCTCCTCATATGCATATTCTAGTACAGCAGATCCAGCACCCCCAACAAAACCATGTTCCTCTACAATTAATATTCGTTCAAATTTATTGAACGCATTTTTTAGAAATTTCTTATCCAAAGGGTACACCGATCCCATACTAACTATTTCAGTATCCAAACCATATTTATCTTTAGCCTTTTCAACTGCGACCATACTCTCTCCCAGCATATTACCTACGCTGATAATTAAATGTCGAGCACCACTTTTTATGGGAATTACTCTCCCAATTTTATAAGTGAAATCTTTATCGTGAATAATGGGTTCACCTTTCTTTCCAAGCCTAATATATGTGGGCCTGCCACTTTCAACAGCTGCACGGAGGCAAGCTGATACTTCAATAGCATCGCCAGGTACCAATATTTGTAGGTTTGGTAATGTCCTCATCACTCCTATGTCATCTAATGAATGATGCGTAGCTCCCAAACCGGCGTAAGAAAGTCCAGCACCAGTTCCCACTATTGTCACAGGCAGGTTTGGATAGCAAATGTCCAATTTTATTTGCTCAAGACACCTAAGAGTGTTAAACGGAGTGATAGTGTAAGTTATCGGGGTGTAGCCAGCAGTTGCCATACCAGCCGCAATTCCTGTCATTGCTGCCTCTGCAATCCCACAATTATAAAATCGTTGTGGACTTTGCTCTTTAAATCTATCAAATAACCTGTTACCTATATCGCCTGCCAATAATACAATTTTAGTATTATCCTTGGCTAATTCAGTTACTTCTTTGGCAAATGCGTTTCTCATTGGTTAAGCTCACGCGCAATTACCAACATTTCTTCTTCATTAGGTAATCTATAGTGCCAATTATTATCATCCTCCATGAATGAAATACCCTTGCCCTTAATAGTATGTGACACAATGATTTTAGGTTTTCCTGTAGCCTTAAAGTTTAAAGCATCCCGAAAAGCATTAAGGTCATGACCATTGATCTCGAGAGACTGCCAACCAAAACTTTCCCATTTTGATGAAAGTGGGTTTAAGGCTAGCACTTCATTACTCCGATCTGTAGCCTGCCATTTGTTATAATCAATTATTCCTGTAAGATTATCTAGGCTATTTGCCGATGCAAAAAGTGCTGCCTCCCAAACTGAGCCTTCATTTTGTTCTCCATCTCCCATTAAAACGATATTATTGTTTTTTATGTTTTTATTCTTATTGGCAAGCGCCATACCAACAGCAACGGCTAGCCCATGGCCCAATGAACCACTTGCAGTCTCAATGCCGTTCAGTTTTGGTGATGGATGTTCTTCTAATATTGAGCCTATTGAACCAAATGAATTTAATTCTTCGGCACTAAGGAGAGAGGCTTGATACATAGAAACATATAGAGCGGCAGCAGCATGACCTTTACTCAATATAAAACGGTCACGTTTGGGGTCGTCAATTGCATTTATTTTCATATAATGATTATAAAGGTAGTAGATCATATCGTAACAAGATAGCGCAGAAGCCAAATGTGCAGCTTTTGCTGCTCGCGTTATTTCGATGATTTTGAAGCGCCCAAAATCTCTCGCTGTCTTAAAATCACTCAAATCAATCCCCTAAGAATAAGTTTTTTCATTGTTTTAACTGTATAGAAGGTCTCTTTCTCTATTAACTCACCTCGTTGATGTTGAGCCACAATTTCATTGATTGCATCTTTAACACCAAATGCCGGTTTAAACCCTGTGTTAATCAATTTTGTAGAATCCTGCCGATAAGATCTAGGATCATTTGAAGGCGTTATGGTAATTTTTGAACCAGTTAATTCCGCTATTATTTGAGCTATTGACTTTATTGAAAGGTTCTCAAAACCAGCGTTATAAAAACCGCTTGGAATACTAGAATTTTCAAGAAAGTGTAAATATACAGAGACTAAATCTTTGATATGGATATTTGGTCTAACCTGATCACCTCCAAAAACGGTAATTACCCCATTCTTCATGGCTTGATGAGTCAGCATATTTACGCTCACATCTAGTCTCAGTCTTTCTGACAATCCACAAACAGTCGCAGGTCTAATTGAAATGACCCTAAACGTGTCGCGATAACTGTAAAATACACGCTCAGCAATCATTTTGGTCTTGTTGTAAACTGAAATAGGAACTAATTCCAAATCTTCGGTTACTTTTTCATCGTCTTTTATACCATACACGCTGCCCGAACTCGCAAATATAAAATCTTTCACTCCTGCCTTTGCAGAGAGCTCTGCCATGCGGTAGGACGCCAAAACGTTTACTTCCCATGACAAAGTTGGGTCTAGTTCGACAGCAGGGTCATTAGCTATATTTGCCAAATGGATAACTTTGTCAATCTCCTTAAAAACACCTTCATCAATATTTCTTATATCACCTTTTATTATCTTTAACCTTGGATGCTCACTTAAATTTTGACCAAACCATTGTGCGTCATAAGTGACAACTTCCCATTCAGTCTTGTCTAAAATAGTAGGTATCAATAGGGAGCCTACGTAGCCACTTCCACCTGTAATAAGAATTTTCATTTTTTATGCCTGTACTCTCG
This sequence comes from uncultured Alphaproteobacteria bacterium, assembly GCA_902596985.1. Lineage (GTDB taxonomy): Bacteria > Pseudomonadota > Alphaproteobacteria > Rhodobacterales > Rhodobacteraceae > CACIJG01. The sequence goes on along the minus strand of CACJWR010000002.1, from coordinate 24,386 downwards.
GTCAGTTTTCTTAAATATATCCAAATATTTGCGCAACCATGCGTCTACCTCGCTGATGCCCTCCGATAAATTTACTGATGGGTACCATCCTAATTCAGAATTCAACTTCTTCGATGATAATTTATATGATTGGTCTTTTCCCAATCTCTCATCTACTATATCCGCAAATTCTTCGATTTGTTTCCCATAAAAACGGCCTATTTTTTCAACTAATTGAATTATAGTAAGAGTTTCGTCTGTCGAAATATGGTAGGTATGTCCAAGTGAACCATTTTTTGAAATTTTTAATACGGCATTAGAAACGTCTTTCATGTGAACAAAAGCACGTTCCGAACCACCCCCACCATGTAAAGGAAATTTTTCCTCTAAGAGGCATGAAAGCATAGCGCGAGGAATTATCCGGTAAATTTGTTGGCCTTCTCCGTAAACATTTGCTGCTCTAGTAAACATTACAGGAAACTCATATGCATCAAAAACGTTTCTCAAATGAAAATCAAATGATGCTCGCGAAGTTGCATACGGTGTAGAGGGGTTAAATGGTGTATCCTCTGAAATCCAATCAGTAGTTGAGCCATAGACTTCAGGAGTAGTAAAATGAATAAAGCGATCAAGATAATCAGAACTCTTTAAAAATTCTACTATCTTTATCTGTGCCATTACATTGGTCTGAAACCAATCCAACGGCTTGTTCCAGCTCTCAGCTACCATGCCTTGAGCTGCAAAGTTTATTACTATATTTGGCTTAAATTTATCAGTTAGCATAACCAGGTGTTCAAAGTCGTTATTAAGATCGACTTGCTCAAATTTAAAATTATTTAAGCTAACTTCTCCAGATCGATATTTGAGAAACTGAGGGTTATTTTCTCGGCTTCTACTTATACCTAAAACGTCAAACCCATTTTCCAAATAGCTTTTGACAACATAAGACCCAGAAAACGAATTTGAACCAATTACTAGTACCTTCTTTGACATTTAATTTAAAAATTTCCTCAAGTGCTATATTCCGATTTGCCAATTATTAAGTCAACCACACTCAACATCCAAACTTGGTGTGTGTTTTCAATTATATTGTAGGCATGACTGTTAACCCAAAAATTTATATCGCCCATGCTTGATAGTGGATTGCCTTCATCCATACCGGAGAAAGTTATTATTGATCCAAAATTTGCCTTTCGAGCCGCGTTAACAGCTTTAAGAATGTTTTCTGACGTACCACTGCTTGATATTGCAATAAGAACATCACCTTCATCACCATAAAATTTTATTGCTTGAGCATATGCTAATTCATAACCATAGTCATTCGAAAAGCACGTTAGTAAATCTGCCTCATTGAAATTGACAGACCGAGTTGAAGCATTTTTTGTTAAATCAACGGCCATATGGCTTGCCATCGCAGCACTACCTCCATTTCCTAAAACTACTGCTTTTTTTCCTAGATGAGACATTTCCATTAAAATTTTCTTTGTTTGAATTATCTGATCTAAAACGATCTCCGAGGGCGTCACCGCTTTTTCAAATTCTTGAAAGTACGTCTTTAAAAATTGTTTTTCCATTTTAGCCCCTACTTTAAATACGCTTCTATGGCCTTCCATGAATACTGCTTTAGCCCCGATTGACCAGTGCCCATAGAGCTTACTACAGCGCCGGCCACAACTGAAGCAAAAAACATTGAAACTGCCAGCGAAGAACCCAAACTTAAAGCTATTGCAGAAGCAGCTAGATATGCATCACCGGACCCAATACGATCTATTACTTTTTCAGCATAAGCAGGGCATTCGATGATCAACCCATCTGAGTTAATACCTATTGATCCATGAGCACCCTTCGTTATTATCAAGTTTTTACAACCTAAGTCGACTTTCAATTGTTGCATTAGATTTTGGAGTGGTGATTTTCGAGAGCGGTAGTGAGCGCGTAGTTCGTCCTCATTCATGCAAAGAAGATCTAGGTCTTTATAAATATTTAAGTCTCGAAATTTTGCATTAAAAGAATTTACTTGAGAGTTTGCAGCTAAAAACTTTGCTCTTTTTCTCAATAGCTTTTGGAAATTCGGCGATATCAGTCCATGGCCATAATCGATTTCAATCACAACGTCTTGCAAGTCACTCTTTTCGAAAGTTATAGAGTTAAGTTTTTTTTCGTCATTTTCACTAATTGGTTCATCATTTAAATCGTAAAAACCTATCATCTTTTGTTTTGTATAATCATTTAAATAGCGTGTCTTCTTTATTGTCGGTGATGATTTTTTCCTAAAATAGGAAAAGCATGTATTCTTCGGCATTTGGCTCTGTATAAAATCTATTTCACCACAATTTTCTCCCAGGTATGAAATTAGATCAATTTTTGAAACAAAATCTGAGCATATTTTAGCTATAGCACCAATTCCACCTAGAAATTTCTCAATCTCAATAATCCTGTTTACTAACATGGGATCTTTTCCAGATTTTCCGATTGTTTCGCAAAAAACATATTCATCAATTATAGTTTCTCCAATAAGAGAAATTTCAGTTTTTGAAATATTTTGAAACATCTCAAAAAAATCATCCAAACTTGTTTCTGCTTTTAAATTATCAATAAATTGAATCTGTTTTTCACCTAAGTTAGACAACGTACGCAAAATAATGTTTGAAGAGCTGAACTTTTGGCTTGAGGTAATAATTAATTCACCACCTTGCTTCTCAATCGCATTTTTTTCTAATTTAATATTACCAGAGTGGTCTTTTTCGATATCGGTATAGTCTATACCTTTAATATAAAAGTTTGGTTTTAACATGCCTATCAATTCAATTGCTGTAGGCCAGTTATTAATCGCAACTAGGTCTACACACTCCAAAGCAGAAATAGCTTCCGTCCTTAAATTTTCACTAAAAACAGGTCTTCCGGGGCCTTTGTTTATATGCCTATCGGGCGTCACTGTTACCACCAACAAATCACATTTAGATTTTGCTTCCTGAAAATGTTTTATGTGTCCTACATGGAGCAAATCAAAGGTTCCATGGCATAGCCCAACAGTCACTCCTTTTTCTCTAGACTTTGCAATACGATTTTTTAGGGTATCAAGTTTAAATATTTTTTCTTGTGACAAACTATTTTTCCTACTGTCGACCTTCTTCTATAGATACTATTTCACTAAGTTGTTTAACCGCATAAAAATCGATTTTTCCATGATCAGAAAATTGTGGGTCGTCACTACTAGATAGAAGATATGCTCTATTCAGTCCTGCTTTCATAGCAGCTTGGATATCACTTTGCCTATCACCAATCAGAATTGAACGTTTCAAGTCTATTTTGAATTCCTGCTTTGCATGCATTATCATACCACTTTTGGGCTTTCTACAATCGCATGGAGGATTAATTGATGGTAAATGAGGACAACAGTAAAATTTATCGATAGAAACTCCAGATAAGGTTAGTATTCTTTGAATTTCAGAGTTGAATAAATTCCAATCGTCTATTGTATACATTCCACGACCAATTCCAGACTGGTTTGAAACTACGATTATGAAATCGACTATAGCAGTAAAATACTTCAGTAACCTAGTGATACCAGGTTTGAGTTTTAATTTTTCAGTTTGCCAAACATAACCATAATCAACATTTATTACACCATCTCGGTCCAAAAATAAAGCAGTGTTGCTATGAATGGTATCAGTCATTATTGGATAAATTTTTTGGCTGTTTTAAGCAAAGAGATTATTTCCCTATTTTGGTACCTTCTTAACAAAAAATTAGACTTCAGTCTTTAGAATATGATCTACAATAGTTTTTGAAGCAGATCCGTCACCATAGGGGTTTTTTGCAAATGCCATTCTAGCTTGTTTACCTTTGTCACCTAGTAGTGCATGAATTTTTTTAAAAACAACTACTTCATTTGTCCCTATCAGCTCCACACAACCAGCATCCACTGCTTCAATTCGCTCCGTTACATCTCTCAGTACAAGCACAGGTTTGTTCAAGGCAGGCGCCTCTTCTTGAAGACCACCAGAGTCTGTGACAAGAAAGGTACACTGATTCATTAGAAAAACAAATGCTGGGTAATCAAGTGGTGGTAACAAGAAAACATTTTGGTATTCTTTTAAAACTTTGTTTAAAGGTTCTGAGACGTTTGGATTGAGGTGAACTGGGATCACAAATGCTGTTTTTTTATTTATTTTAGCGGCACGACTTAACCCTCTTGCAATATTGTATATGGGCTCTCCAAAGCTCTCTCTTCTATGTACTGTAACTAGCACTAACTGGTGAAAATTTAATAAATAATCAAATTTTTGCTTTAAACTTTTTTCTAATTTTTTATCTTTGTTTATTTTTTTACCAGCAAATAAAAGTGAATCGATAACTGTATTACCGGTTACAACAATTGATTGTTCATCAAAGCCCTCGGCAACGAGATTATTTTTAGAGTTTTTTGTAGGAGCAAAGTGGTATTTTGATACAACAGAAGTTAGCTTACGGTTGGCCTCCTCAGGCCAAGGGGAATTAATATTTCCACTTCGGAGACCGGCCTCGATGTGACCAACACTTATTCCTGCTTGAAAAGAAGTGATCGAGGCCACGAAGGTAGTCGCAGTATCACCCTGAACTAAAACTAGATCTGGGTTTTCTTTTTTTATTATTTTTGGTAATTCATGAAAAAGCTTAGAGGTCAAATCACTCAATCTCTGATTATTGCTCATTAAATTTAAATCATAATGAAATTCCAAACCAAAAAAATCTCTTACCTGATCCAACATAGATCTGTGCTGTCCAGTTGAACACACGCGGCTACTGACACCTTCAGTATTTTCAATTTGTTTAATAACGGAAGCTAATTTAATTGCCTCAGGCCTCGTGCCTAAAATAGTTAAAATTTTCATTTTCTATTTTTCTTAAATCTAAATTCAGCTGCAAACAAATTAAGAGACTGTTTAACTTAAGTTAAAAAGTAGTCGTGAGACTTTAACTAATTCAACCAATAAATATACGATATTTTTAATCATTTTGAGTGATGGAACTGCATTAATGTATTCTGGTTAAATACCGCTTTAAGTATCCTCATATAGAAAAAGTTAGTTAGCTTCTACATTATATGGAAATTTTAGGTACAAAATGTTTAATGCAAATTACAATGTTTAATCATAATGAATAATGGTTGATACTACCTACAAGTATTGAGCTTAATTGAATAGGCATTGTGTCAACCAATTACCTGTTAATCATGATATGGGAAGACAATATTTTACGATTTATCAAACATTGGGTTCGTTTAGCATTTCTGATATGTCGGCAAGTTTTGAGGCAAGTACTTCTGAACAACCACGACCTTCAATGTTGAGGCGTATTAGATTTTCTGTGCTTGAGCAGCGCAAGTTGAACCGCCAATCTGCAAAAGTTAGGCTCACGCCATCCGTCTCATCCAAAGAAAGAGCATTTTTGCGATAGGACTGTAACACACGGTCAATAGAGGCTTTTGTATTATTTACTCTAAAGTTTGTCTCCCCTGAACTTGGAAAAGCGTTAAATCGATCACTTACCCAATCGCTCAATGAGCGGCCTGATTTAGAAACAAGTTCTGCAACCATTAGCCAAGGGATCATACCACTATCACAGTATGCAAAATCACGAAAATAATGATGAGCGGACATTTCACCACCATAAATTGCTTGTTGTTTGCGCATCGTTTGCTTTATGAATGCATGCCCAGTCTTTGATTGAATCGCAAACCCGCCCTTTTTCGTCACAATGTCTTGAGTGTTCCAGATAACTCGTGGATCATGGACTATTTTGCTGCCAGGTTCTTTATCTAAGAAAATGGAAGCTAATAGCCCTACAACATATTCACCTGGCACAAACCGACCAGTATGGTCAAATAGGAAACAACGATCAAAATCACCGTCAAAAGCAACACCCATGTCTGCACCATTACGCAAAACGATATCTGCTGTTGCTGAACGATTTTGAGGAATGAGCGGATTAGGGATGCCGTTCGGGAACGAGCTATCAGGCTCATGGTGTTCATTAATAAACTCGATGGGAACTCCTAGCTCTTGAAGCCGGGCCATAATCGCATCTATTGTTGGACCCGCTGAGCCGTTGCCAGAGTTTGTCACAATTTTAAGTCGATCCATTTGCGCAGGATCAACAAAACTCAAAACTCGATCTACATACTTTGAGCGAGCTTTACTTGAAAAGTCATAAATTTCACCATTACGCTTGGCGACCTTCCAATCCTTGGTTTCAGCAAGTCTTTTTATTTTTTGAAAATCATTTTGATCATCTAGTGGTTGTGAGCCAGATTTTATAATCTTTATACCATTATAGTTGATCGGATTGTGAGATGCCGTGATCTCAATCCCAGCGCAGGCACCAAATTCAGTCACCGCCCAATACATTTCTTCAGTGCCAGCCATTCCAATGTCGAGTACATCGGCTCCTGCTTCGATAATACCTTGAGCTGCGTTAGCCGCGAACCTGGGGCTAGACTCACGCGCATCAAAACCTACAACTATTGATTTTGCATTGAAATGTTGAGCAACTGCATGACCAATCAAAAAAACAATATTCTCGTCAATATTTACGCCAATCTCGCCGCGAATGTCGTAGTCCTTGAAGCATGAAAGTTCTTTCATAAATCTATATCTTTCATCAAGATATTCAGCTTATAAAGCAACAAATTTGCCAATTGAACAATATTCTCATTATATTCCATCTTCAAAAATCTAAACATATAACAAATTTGGTCGCTCCATTATAGTCTTCATAATTTAGAAGTATCACTTTCTGGCATAAATATCCTCGTGTCGAATAATATCATCCTCACCAAGGTAGCTTCCCGTTTGAACTTCAATCAGAATCATAGGAGAGTCACCAGTGTTCTCCATCCTATGTATTGTTCCTACCGGAATGTAAATAGATTGACCCGTAGAGACCAACTGAACTTTGTCTTTAATTGTAACTCTAGCTGTCCCTTCGACTACTACCCAGTGCTCAGACCTATACTTATGGCTTTGAAGGCTGAGCATTCCTCTTGGTTTCACGGTGATACGTTTTACCTGAAATCCATCTCCGAATGCAAGGCTTTCAAACCAACCCCAGGGTCTATGGTGCTTTGGGAAAGTTTCCGCTTGAGTCACGTGTTTTAATTTTAGCATAGCAACAACTTCTCTTACTTCTTGCGTTCTATTTTTTTGTGCCACAAGAACCGCATCTGGCATTGCGATCGCAATTATATTATTAAGGCCAAGCCCAACAATTCGTTGGCTAGGCGACTCTGAGCGTATCAAACTATCAGAGCAATCGATGGCATCAGCCAATCCTGACAAAGAAATACCCGAGGCGCCTGATTTAGTCTCCTCCCAAATCGCATCCCAATCTCCTAAGTCGGACCATTTTGATTGATACACTACGGCTTTTAAATCTTTTATTTTTTCCATGATAGAGTAGTCAATACTTGCTCCCTTAATTTTCTGCCAGACTAAAGGATTAAGTCTTAAGAAATTTAAATCTGCCTCTGCCGTTTCAAGTGACTTATTCACTAATTTAAAAGTGTCTGGCTCGTAACTTTTAAATGCTTTAATCATATCTTTTGCTCTAAATAGAAATATACCAGCGTTCCAATAATAATCCCCATTTTTTACCATTTTTTCCGCTATGGCTTTCTCGGGTTTTTCTATAAATTTTGCAACATCAAAACACTCACCATCATTGTCAGCTTGAGCCCCCCTCAAAAGCATATAGCCGTATCCAGTTTCTGCACGTGTTGGAGAAATCGCAAATGAAACCATTTTCCCCAAATGAAGTTGTTTTAACCCACTTTTGATAGCCTGATTAAACATATCATAGTCGGGAATTATGTGGTCAGATGGAGTTGCCAAAATAATGGCATCTTGGTCTTTTTTTGATGCATATATACTTCCTGCTAGAATGGCAGGGCCAGTGTTTTTTGCCTCTGGCTCAATAAGTATCTTCCCATTCGTGACCCCAACTTTTTCTAACTGCTCCTCAACAATAAACCGGAAGTCAGAATTGGTTAGTGTTATAACAGATCCAAATTCTAAATCGCTGCTAAGAGTAGCTCTCATCGCCGAACGCTGGAACAACGAGTTCCCACCTATTAAATTAGAAAACTGCTTTGGGTAAGATCTTCTTGAAACGGGCCAAAGTCTTGTGCCTGAACCTCCCGCAAGGAGAATTGGATAAATTGCTGACATTTTATTTTTTTATTCTATTTGCATATTCGTGATTGATGGCAGCTATAAAGCCATCAATTGAACCGCAGTCAAATCGAGTTCCCTCAAGCATTACAGTGTCAACGGACCCTTTTTTGGCCAGAATATTTATAGCGTCTGCCAATTGAATTTCGTGTCCTGACCCTCTAGGCAATTCTCGCAAAATATCAAAAATCTCTGGAGTCAAGACATATCGGCCAATTGATGCCAGATTTGTTGGAGCCTCAGCATATTTCGGTTTCTCGACTAAACCCGAAATACTTGGCCCAGATTTAGATAGACTAACTACGCCATATTTTGAGATATCCGGGCCGTTTACTGGCATTATAGAAAGCTGAGGTTTGCCAGAATTTTCAAACGCTTTCACAAGGTCTGCAGTTACACCTTTTTTGCTGCCTGTTAGAAAATCATCCGCTAATAACACAGCAAATGCTTCCTTTCCCACGGCGCGTTCAGCACATAAAACAGCATGACCCAGCCCTAGTTGTTCAGATTGACGTACAAAAATACACTGAATGCCTTCGGGAAGAATATTGCGTATCATGTCAGCCTTTGAGTCGTTCCCAGCCAAGCGCAAGGCCGCCTCTAACTCATAGTTTGAATCAAAGTGATCTTCAATAGCTCGCTTGTTACGACCCGTAACAAAAATTAGAGTATCAATTCCAGCAGAAATAGCTTCTTCAGCTGCGTATTGAATCAGTGGCTTATCAACAATTGGTAAGAGTTCTTTAGGCATAGCCTTAGTTGTGGGCAAAAATCTTGTTCCAAACCCAGCAACTGGAAGCACTGCTTTGCTAATCTTCGAAATATTTTTACGAGCTTTAAAGGCCATAATAGTCGCGATACCATTCTACAAAATTTGACACTCCTAAAGATATATTAGTGTCAGGGTGGTATCCCGTTAATTGTTGCAGAGCAGAAGTATCAGCCCATGTTGTTTTTAAGTCACCCGGTTGAATCGGTAGAAAGCTTTTATTTGCTTCACGCCCTATAGCTTTTTCTAACGCTAATATAACATCGGTCAATTTTTCAGATTTTGAATTTCCGATATTTACTATCCTAAATGGAGCAACAGGCGAAACTCCATCATCTTTAACTTTTTCTTTTGAGCTATTGAGTTTTGAGGATGGCACAGCATTAATGAGCATTCTGACACTTTTAACTAAATCATCGATGTAGGTGAAATCTCGACGCATGTCACCAAAGTTATAAACATCAATAGTCTCTCCGCTCAGTATAGCTTGTGTAAATTTAAAGAGTGCCATATCAGGTCTTCCCCATGGCCCATAAACTGTAAAAAATCTGAAAATCGTAACAGGCAAGCCAAATAAATGTGAATAACTATGCGCCATGCTTTCAGTTGACTTTTTAGTTGCTGCATAAAATGACATTTGATGATCGGCTTTATCTATTTCTCTGTATGGTACTTTATCATTCGCTCCGTAGGTAGATGATGTTGATGCAATTAATAAGTGTTGTGGAGGAAATTCTTTAGCTGCCTCCAATAATTCGAACGTGCCTATAATATTACTTTCTAAATAAGTACGAGGATTTTCAATGGAATAACGCACCCCTGCCTGAGCCGCTAAGTGAATAACTACATCAGGTTCTTCTTCCTCAAAAATTTTTCTAAGAGCACCTAATTTTTCAACTTTTTCATGTACTGAAAAATATTTAGAATTTCTAAGTAAAATTGCCTCACGATCCTCCTTTAACGAAATGTCATAATAGTCTGACAGGCAATCCATTCCGATAACCTTCCAACCTTCATTCAGCAAAAGGTTTGAGACATGAAAACCTATAAATCCCGCCGAACCGGTTATTAAGGCCACTTTTCGATCTTTAGTATCTTCCAATTAATCAGAACCAAATAAGTCGCGAGAAAAAACTTTATTAGAAACATCTTTAAGCTCTGAGACAAGCCGATTGGAAACTATAATATCTGATTTTTTCTTAAATAAATTTAAATTATTTTCTACGACAGAGTTAAAAAACAAACTTTGTGTAATTGTGGGCTCATATACAATAACTTCTATTCCCTTAGCTTTAATACGCTTCATTATTCCCTGTATTGAACTATGACGAAAATTTTCACTACCAACTTTCATTACTAGGCGAAAAATACCTACAGTTTTTGGGCTGTCTTTAATTATTTTATCAGCCAAAAAATCTTTTCGGGTGGAGTTTGCATCAATAATAGCTTGAATAATATTTTGAGGAATGGAATTGTAGTTTGCTAACAATTGTTTAGTATCTTTTGGCAAACAATAACCGCCGTATCCGAACGAAGGGTTATTATAATGATTACCAATTCTTGGATCCAAAGATATACCGTTGATTATTTCTCTAGTATCTATACCGCCAACAAGAGCAAAACTGTCTAATTCATTAAAAAAAGCAATTCGCATCGCTAAATAAGTATTTGCAAATAATTTAATGGCTTCTGCTTCATCAGGCCCAGTAAACATTATATCAATTGGTTTTTTTATGGCACCTTGAACTAACATGTTTGCAAATGTCTTTGCTCGCTTTGTTTTGCCCCCTATGATTATTCTGCTTGGGTGTAAATTATCATGTAGGGCATGTCCTTCACGTAAAAATTCGGGAGCAAAAATAATTGACTTTGAATTAAACCGTGCTCTCATCTTTCTAATAAATCCAACTGGTATGGTAGATCTCACTACAATAAAAGCCTTTGGTGATAATTTTTTAACTTTTTGGATTATTGATTCAACTGAAGTTGTATCAAAAAAACTAGTTTTTTTATCATAGTCTGTTGGTGTAGAAATGATAACATAATGTGCACCTTTGATTGCAGGTTCAAGCTTTGTAGTAGCAAAAATGTTTAAATTATGGGTCGATAGATAATGCGAAATATCCTTATCAAATATTGGTGATTTTCGAGCATTTAATAGTTCGACACGCTCTTGGGAAACATCTACTCCAACTACCTCGTTATTTTGTGCAAGCAGTACCGCATTAGACAACCCCACGTATCCTAATCCAACAACAACAACCTTCATAACGCTACTTCAGCTCAGACATCATTATTATTTTTTGTTACCATCTTGTGAAAAAACTTTTCATTTAGACCAGCCTCTTCCTCTAGAGCCTCGATCTCGGTCTTTAAATCTCTGTATTCTTGCCTTTTACGCTCTATAAAGTTATGTGTCAAAAGCGATTTTTCTCGAATTCCTTTTGGTGTCAAAAGATATGCATAACGACCTTTCTTTGGATTTTTTTTAAAGTTTTCAAGCTTTACCAGTCCTTTTTCAACCAACGCCGTTAAAACGTAATATGCTGATCCATTAGATATACCTACAGCATCTGCTACCTGTCTAGAAGACATTTCTGGCATGTCTGAAATAAGCCGAAGCACTTTTAATTTTATCTCAGATTGGTATTCAGATCTCCGGCTAGCCATGATACGTTTTTTACACGGCTACCGCACAGAGCCTTAAACGGGTTATGAAACTCTGTAAGTAAAATGTTTCAAAAATATCTAGTCTAAACATAACTGTTCAAATTTGAGTGATACCATAAAAATATTTTTTTGCAATTTTAAATTAGCCAAAACTTACCAAGCTTTCTAATTTTTTTAACATCATATATTCTTCTATGATATTGACTACTAGACTTTATCTGAGCAGAGCCAAAATGTTTGGTTTACAATAAGGTATATAAAAAAATCTTTACTCTACTTAATAATTTTTATATTCTGCTCAATTATGAGCAATAATTTATTTAAGCATACTAAATGACGAATTGTTGGTATCTTATCCAATTCAAGAATAACTTCCATAAAGTTGCTCAACAGAATTTAAAGCGTCAGGCATTTAAAACTTTTCTGCCATTGCAAAATTTTACCAGTAAAAATGGTACAAAGTTCTTGACACGTGTGAAACCGCTATTCCCTGGTTATATGTTCGTAAGTATTGAGTTAGATCAAGAGCCATGGCATAAAATTAACAATACTAGAGGAGTTTCTAAGATAATCTGTCAAAATGGTATACCGAAAAGGATACCTTCAGAGATTATAATTGGACTTATGTCTCGATGTGACTCTTTTGGCAAGCTTCTTCCTCCCTCTTTAAAGAAAGGTGAGACCGTAACTCTTACTTCTGGCGCTCTTGCAAATTTTGTAGCATCTGTTGAAACCATTGAAAGCGATAAACGAATTTGGATATTAATGGATATAATGGGACATCCTACTAAAGTTCAGGTTGCGCCAGAACAACTAAGATCTTTAAAATGACTTAAATTTGCGTAAGAGCGAGTTGTATTCTATCCTTATTGAAAAGTTAACATAACAATTCTATTGATATTGAGAATACTGGATCTAGTGATAAAAATTTTGTTTTCTCATATTTGGTAGCGGAGGAGGGACTTGAACCCCCGACACAAGGATTATGATTCCTCTGCTCTAACCGCCTGAGCTACTCCGCCAGTAATCTTGCCACTGTTTTTTTAAACTTAACGCGAAAAAGTGCAAGCTATTTTTGTCAAAAGCTCAGCTTATACTTTTTAAAAATTGTTGTTACCCTCCAGTCAAACTCATGTGCCTTTCAATTTTACCTTCAATATGGTCTCTTGAGAAGTCATAAGAAAATGAGTGCCTCTCAGGTTTTTGTTTAATCGATTTTTTTATATTTTCAATAAGGTCTTTTTCAGTATATTCAGGGCTTCTAAGTATTTGCCGAAAATCTAAACTATTATTTTGACCGAGACATTGGTGCAACACGCCGGTTGCATCAACCCTTATTCGGTTGCAACTAGAACAAAAGTTGTGTGATAGTGGAGTAATAAATCCCAACTTAATTTCGGAACCTTTTATTTTAGAATATTTTGCTGGACCTCCGGTGGAAAATGAAGTGTCTTCTAGTTCAAATTTTGAAGAAATGTTTTTCTTTAATTCATTGAGAGATAAAAAATGGTTTAACCTGTTCTCATTACCAATATCCCCCATGGGCATTGTTTCGATGAATGTAAGATCGAAATCTTTCGTAACACACCAATTTATGAAGCGATCGATTTCATCATCGTTTATATTCTTTAATGCAACACAATTGATTTTGATCTTCAGGTTTGCATCTTTCGCAGCATCAATACCTAATAAAACGTCATGGAGTTTACCTAACCTTGTGATTTGCTTGAATTTCATAGGATCTAAAGTATCGAGTGAGATATTTACCCTTCTAACACCATTTTCATAGAGTTGGTTAGCATATCTATGCAACTGCGTTCCGTTTGTAGTGAGTGTAAGTTCTTCAAGATCCTGAGATAGATGAGGTTTTAGCATTTCAAAGAAATCCATTATACCTTTTCTTACTAAGGGTTCTCCCCCCGTTATTCTTATTTTTTTAATACCTAAATTTATAAATCCGCTACAAAGCCTATACATTTCCTCAAAAGTGAGAACTTCTTTTTTATTTAAAAATTTCATTTTTTCAGGCATGCAGTAGGTGCATCGTAAGTCACAGCGATCTGTAACAGATAACCTCAAATAAGTTATATGTCTGCTGAAAGGATCAATAAGTTTACTACTGTCTAATAATTCATTCACTTGATCAGTCATTTCCATATTTTATTAGTTACTTTTTGTAGTTTAAGCATAATTTTTTTGCCTAAGCCAAGTTTATTTTGTTGCATTGGTCTTGCTATCGCTAAGCTTTCAGATGGCACATCTCTATTTATTGCTGAGCCGGCAGCTACTATTGACGCATCACCAATTTTTAGTGGGGCGATAAGAGAGGCATTTGAACCAATAAAAACATTATTACCGACGACAGTACGATTTTTATTTTTTCCATCATAATTGCAAAATATAGTTCCGGCACCAATATTTGTGTTCGCGCCGATTTTCGCATCCCCAATGTATGTAAGATGATTGGCTTTAGTTTTAGAGGCTAAAGAAGCATTTTTAACCTCCACAAAGTTCCCAACTTTAACTTCTCCTGAAAGATTAGTGCCTGGTCGGAGTCGTGCAAAAGGACCGATTTGGCAATTCTTCCCTATATGAGTGCCTTCTATGTGGCTGTATGACTTTATGATAGTGGAGCTTTGAATTTTTACACCTGTACCGAAAAAAACATAAGGTTCAATAACGCATCCGCCTTCTATAACTGTATCATGTGAAAAGAAACAGGTTTCAGGTGATGGCATAGATACACCAGAGGCCATAAGCTTTTTCCTGAAACCATCTTGAAATTTTCTTTCTGCAATCGATGATTCAAGTTGAGAATTAACTCCAATACATTCATCTTCCTCGCACTGAACATAAGTTGATGAATGCCCATATTTAGTTGCCATTTTAACGATATCAGTTAAATAATACTCGCCTCTTGAATTATCGTTTCTTATTTTTTGGATTAGATCACCTAATATATTCGACTTAGCTAAAAGTATACCAGAGTTTGATAAACTCTTAGCTGAGTTGTACTCAGGCTCATTTTTTTCAATGATATCTATCAGTGTTCTTTTCGGTCCAAGTTTGAATTTCCCATAACTATTTTTTGTTTCTGCTTGAAAGCCCAGGAAAATAAACTCGAAACCCTCTTCTGCTTTTGATACCATTTTCTTGATTGTGTTATTTTTAATGAACGGGGTATCACCATATAAAACAAGTGTATACTTAGATTTTATTTTAAAACATTTTAGCGCTATTTTAACAGCATCCCCTGTACCTAATGGGCGTTTCTGGGAGCAAAACATCGCTTGTTCACCCAAGAGAGCCGTTTTTGTAGATTGTTCGTTCTCATCATTTACAACTACGATGATTTCTTTGGATTTAACATCTTTCGCCAAGTCTATACTGAAGGCTATAAGGTGCTTTCCAGCGATCTTATGAAGGATCTTTGGCGTAGGACTCTTCATCCTCGTACCTTTGCCTGCCGCTAAAATTATAGTTGAAACAGTCATGAACACCTTTATGTTTTAAATACAATTTCAATTTATTTCATTTAACCCAATTATGTAAGGAAAAGTTATGAAAGCGTTAGTATTTGACCTAGATGGGACGCTAGTAGATACCAAATACGATATGCTTGATGCTGGAAATCTAGTGTTTGAAAGCCAGGGCTGGTCAACGAGGCTTAAGGGTTTTAGTGGCTTGCAAATTGCGATTCAAGGTGGAAGAGCAATACTGCGTTACGGATTAAAAGAAGAGGGTATTACTTTCAACGACAAATCATTAAAAGACTACTATCAGCTGTACCTTAACAGTTATAATAAAGTGCTAGACAAAGCGTCGCGTAGTTATGATGGAGTATTCGACACTCTTTCAAAACTTCATTTAATGGGTGTAAGACTAGGACTTTGCACAAACAAACCGGAAAAACATGCGCGGGAACTTTTGAAAAGACTAGAATTGATTGATTTCTTTAGAGATTCTTTTATTGGATCAGATACTGTCGGTGTGTCAAAACCAGATCCTAAGCCTCTCTTGGAGGCGATATATAGACTTAATAAAGAGCCTGAAGACGTTTTTTTTGTTGGTGATACAAATACAGACGCAGACGCAGCCAAAAATGCCAAAGTAGATTTTATTTTTTGTAGATATGGCCACGGCAGTATGTATAAATTAGCGAAGGGCGAGAGCGCTGCTTTTAAAATAGAAGCCTTTACAGATTTAATTAATATCTATGAAGATAAATCTTGATGTTAGACAGTAATTTTAATATGTATTGAAAATAAATTTGTGGAGCTCAGAATGAAAAAATTAAACCCATTAATGATTTTGGTTGCATTATTAGTTAGTACGGCGGCAGCCTTCTCACAAGCTAGTATTAGCTCAGGAATATCTTATGCTTCTTTCAGTTATGATAATTCAGGAACAAAATATAATGGCGATGGAGCTGTAATACATCTTGATGGCCAATTGGCTACTTCGATAAGTTTTAGTGCAAGTATGAGCGATGGAAAATTTGATAATCAGGTGTTAAGCAATAACGAAGGTTCAATAACATACAGCGTTTATCCAAATATTGGTGTGTATGTCATGTCATCTCAGATAAAAGTTGCAACTGTTAGTGATGCCACAACTTCTCTAGGCTTCTCATACAACATTGCTTCACCCTCATTGGGGCTCAAAGCATTTGTTGGAAGCTTCACAGATAATTACGGCAAGTTTTACACTTATGGAACTAAGATAAACTTGGGTATTGCGCGAGGTAGTAGTTTAATTTTTAGCTATAAAACGGAAGATAGAAAGCAAAAAGTGACTACAATGGATGCAAGGTTTGTATACAATTTAAACTCAAGATTAGGTTTGAATCTTGGTTATAAGTCCACAGAAACCAAAAATGCAGCTGGTTCTGCTGTCGTTCTAAAGGGTAATACCACGTACGCTGGTGTAATATACAGGTTTTAACTAATGCGGGTGTAGCTCAATGGTAGAGCAGCAGCCTTCCAAGCTGAATACGTGGGTTCGATTCCCATCACCCGCTCCAATTTTCAACTGAGAAAATTATTGAGCAAAGTTGAACTAGAAATAGATGGCAAGATAGCGCGTATCTATCTAAACAGGCCTAAGGTACTAAATGCAATTGATACAGAACTTCCTTATCTGTTATCCAGAGCCGTCAAAGAGGCCGGTAATAATGACGACGTTCACGTAATCATTCTTTCCGGTAGGGGAGATGCCTTCTGCGCGGGATACGATCTAACTGCTTTTGCTGAAGAGAAAGACAATCCTTTAACCCAAAAAATGCCTTGGGATCCAATCAAGGATTACAAGTTTATGTGGGAAAACAATGAGCATTTTATGTCATTATTTCATTGCTTGAAGCCAGTAATATGTAAAATTCATGGAATAGGAGCTTTTGCAGGAGGATCCGATATTGCGCTTTGCAGTGATTTTATTTTTATGGCAAATGATGCTCAAATAGGGTATATGCCAGCTCGAGTGTGGGGCACTCCAACGACCGCAATGTGGATGTATCGACTTGGTCCTGAAAAAGCTAAAAGAATGCTGTTTACCGGAGATAAAATATCTGGGTTGGAGGCGGAAAAAATTGGTTTAGTGCTAAAAGCCGTGTCAAAGGAAAAGCTTGATGATGAAGTTGAAAACTTTGCAATGCGTATGACCACAGTTCCAATCAACCAGTTAGCGATGCAGAAAATATTGATAAATCAGGTTGTAGAGTCATCTGGATTACTAAATAGTCAAAAATTTGCTACTATTTTTGATGGAATATCAAGGCATTCTCAAGAGGGATTAAATTTTAAAAAAATGTCAGAGAAATATGGTTGGAAAAAAGCGGTCAAAGAGAGAGATAATGGAACTTATGATTGGACTAAAGATAGGTCGTCTAACTAGGAGATTTTTTCTGTTCCCTATATAGGATAAATAGAGTAGAGCCAACTACTAAAAAAGTGCCAACCAAAAAGTTCAAATCGATTTTTTCATTAAATACTAATAACCCAATCAATACTCCCATTGGAATGGTAGTATAATGTATAGGGGCAAGAGAGGAAGCTGATGCATATGTATGGCTTAGAGCCATAAATATTTGCTGGCCGCTTGCCATCACTCCAATAACAATCAGCATGGTCCATATCTCAGGTGAGATATTATCCAGCGTGAGAGCTGATATACAATAACTGCTGAATACGATTGAACCAAACAAGTTATACCAAAATGCTGTAGCAACTGGGTTTTCAGTCATACCTAGCCTTCTTAGTGCAACAAACATGATTGAGGCAAACAGGGTGCCTAGAAAAATATAGAGAAGACCTACACTATACCAGCCTTCGGCGTCTGGATTAATTATTGTTACAGCACCTAATAAGCCTATTAGTATTGCAGTCCATCTAAATATGCCCACTTTTTCGCCAAGAAACATAATTGATAGGATACAAATAAAAATTGGCATTACTTGTGATAAAGCGAGTGCTTTACTTATATCTAAATGAATTACTGACAGATACCAAAAAGATAATCCTAATAAACCCGCAATACTACGAAGAGACATTACTTTTTTATTTTTTATTTTAAAGTAATTTGTGCCGCCAATCTTTAGACCTGTAATTAATAATATTGGTATGCAGAACAGATATCTAAACATAAGCACAATAGATAAAGAAACTTCGTTCGAAAAGTATTTTATAATTGCAACCATCGAAGTCCCCACGACGATTTCTAGAAATAAAAAAAGCGCACCTAGAAAATAAGAGTCTCTTGAAGATAGTAATGGCTCCTTCAATTTTTCACCACTCGCATTCCAGAGATGTTATGCCTCTAAATGCCCAACCATCAAAATCGTATTTTTCTGTGTGAAGAAGTCTGAGTTTTGGCAATGCTGAGAATAATTTTGGCAGAGCAACCATGCTTATCATTGTGCTCGCTATTGACGCGCCTGCGCAATAGTGAGGTCCTGCACCAAAATGTATTGATTTTGAACAATCTCTTTCTAAGTCGAACTTATCAGCATCGGCAAACACCTTTTCATCCCTATTCGCCGATGAAAACATCAGGAATACTCTATCCCCTTTCTTAAAGCGATAATTATCATAGGAAAAATCTTTCGCAATTTCTCTAGGTGACATTCCTATGGGAGACATCCAACGGCAATATTCATTAAATAATTGACCCCAGTTTTTCTTTTCGAGCAAAAGTTCTTTTAATCCAAAATTTAAAGCCGCCCATATACATCCCGCTATTGCATCACGTGGTTCATTTTGCCCTCCAGAAATTGCGAGTTTGATATTTGCGCTAATCTGGTCTGCACTGAGATTACCTTCCAGCATCGTACTTATTAATGAAAAGTCAGCATTTCTGTTCACTTTTCCGACTATTTCATTTATGTGGGCGTCTATGCTTTCTGTGCAGTCATTACAATATTCCTCAATATTGCTATCTCCGGCATAATTTGAACATCCATCAATCATGCCCTGGCTTACTCTATCCATCTCAGATGCTGTCATGTTAGTAAGGCCTGTAACTAATTTTAGACATTCAGCAGATAACTCCCGAGCATATAATGTCAAAAGATCTCCGGATTTTAGCTCTTTTATTTTATCAATTATAGAATCTGCTATAGTCTCAAACTTATCTTTCCAATGGTCTCGGGATGTTTTGGGAGATATGGTCTTGAAAATTGTTTTTCTCTCCCTCAAATGTTCTCTCCCATCTTTCCTCATCATGTTTTGCCCCATTAAGATTGTCATGAGTCCTTGAGGCTGAACTGAAGAAAACACCTCGATATTTTTTTCACACTCATATATTGATTCTCTATCACAAATCATCGTCGCATATAGTTGAGGAACAAAACAAATAGGATTAACAGCACGCATTTTCTTTAGGTCTGGATAGGGGTTTCGTTTAAATTTTGAAACATCAATGTTGTGGGTTGGCCTATTTTCCATATTAATTCAAGAAAATCATGACTTTAAATTCCATACAATGAAAATCATCATCATTTAATAAAATTATCTTGGATTTGGTAAATATTTCACTATTTTCCATAGAGTAAGAGGCTACGAATGTTGTTATATTTATGCTGACTTAAAATATTTTAAGAAACTTGGCAGTAAATTAATAATCTTCAAAATATTATGTAAAAATTTGAGATAAAATTCTGTGGATAATAAGTTTAAAAACTTCGAAAACCCAAAAAAATATAAGCTGGATCAGCTCTTGTTTCAAATTTTTAAGCAACACTTATTTTGGGCATTGGGAGCCTTAGTATTTCTTCTTCTTACAGTTATCATAACATTATCGCTTCCAATAATGGCACGCTACATTGTCGACGGATATGTTTTTAGTGTTGAAACCGGACAAAAATATCTATACTTAAGTTGCGCTTTGGTTGCGGTAGCAGCCTTTGGCACTGCTATTCGTTTTTATCTGATAACATTACTTGGAGAACGATTAGTCTCTGATTTACGGCAAGCGCTATTTGATAAAATTATAAACTTTAGTCCAAATTTCTTTGAGAAAACACTTACTGGTGATTTAGTATCTCGGATAAATGCCGATACAACTCTTGTTCAAAGCGTTGCTGGATCCACTTTGTCTCTAGCAGTAAGAAATACATTACTCTTTTTGGGGGGAATTGCACTAATGTTTTCTACATCGACCAAATTAGCGTCATTTTCCCTTCTTATTATACCAATAATAGTTTTTCCTTTACTATATTTTGGAAGATTTTTGAGAAAGCTGACCCGTCAAACACAAGACAAACTAGCCAATAGCGCGGGAGTGGCATCTGAATATATTTTTGCGTCAACAACGATTCAAACCAACAGTTATCAACTGAAAGCTACAAAAGAATATAGTAATATTATTGAGGATAGTTATCTCAAGTCTAAAACCCGTGTTTTGGCAAGATCTGTTATGATTTTTCTTATTATCATGTTAGTTTTTTTAGCTATTTCTTTTGTTGTTTGGACGGGACTTAAAGACGTTGAGAGTGGCAATTTTTCAATTGGTGAATTGCTTCAATTTTGTCTTTATTCATTAGTTGTCGGAGTAAGTGTTGGAGCAATAACCGAAACATACGGCGAAATTAGTAAATTCTTAGGCGCCTTGGATAGAATAGGAGAAATTTTAAGGACAGTGGATGCAGTAGAAGATCCCCCTAAACCCATTACCTTGAAAACGCCAATTAATGGCTCTATAACTTTCAAAAAAGTTAAATTTAATTATCCCATGAGGAAAGAAACCCTCGCTTTGGATATTCCTGACCTCAAAATACATAAAAATGAGAAAGTTGCATTGGTCGGTCTATCGGGGGCAGGTAAGACAACCGTTTTTCAATTAATACAAAGATTATATGACCCTGTAAAAGGATCTATTTTACTTGATACTCACCCAATTAATAAAATATCTAAAGAGGATTTGAGGCAACAGATAGCTTATGTGCCACAAGAGCCCGTTATCTTTTCCAAATCTGTAATTGATAATATTCGCATAGGAAGAGTTGGTGCATCATCAGAAGAGGTAGAAAAATCAGCCAAACTAGCTTGTGTAGAAGAATTTATAAAAGACTTACCACAGGGATACGATACCATTTTGGGTGAGAGAGGACTGTTGATTTCGGTTGGGCAAAAACAAAGAATAGCCATAGCACGAGCGATATTAAGAGACTCTCCAATTCTTCTTCTTGATGAAGCAACTTCTTCTTTGGATGCGATATCAGAAAATGCAATAAAGACGGCAATTGATAATGTTTCTGGTAATAAAACAATAATTGTAATTGCACACCGCCTCTCAACGGTAAAAAATGCAGATAGAATACTTTTTCTTGAGAAAGGAAAGATAGAAAATGAGGGTTCTCACAGAGAATTGATTAGAACGAATAAAAAGTACAAAAAATTGACTGAGCTGCAATTCTTGTAATGCTTGAACTTTTTTTTTAAAGTAATATGCTTTCAACGGTACGTTTTTAGAAAATCATGGGGGAACAATGTTAAAATGGGATTCAACAGAGAACGCTGATAAAATAGCAGCAGAAATGCCCTTTGAAAAAAGGTTTGAAGCAAAGAGTGTTTACTCCATGCTTTCCAGAACTGCAATCAAATATTCAGGTCGCCCAGCTGTGTCTTTTCAAATTGACGCCAGTCCAAAAAGCGGATCCGAAACTCTCAACTGGGGGCAATTACTCGGGAAGGTTACACAGGCGGCTAACGGTTTTAAATCACTTGGAATTGGAAAAAAGGATAAAGTTGCCTACATTCTGCCCAATTGTAGTGAAGCGGTTATCACATTTTTAGCTGGGTCAACTGCAGGAATAGTCGTTCCGATGAGCCCATTGCTTGAACCTGACCAGATGGCAGGGATATTAAATCTGGCTGAAGTAAAAGTTGTTGTAACCCTAAAATCTTTGCCCAAAACAGACGTTGCTCAGAAGGTGGCTAAAGCTTTAGAAAAGGCTCCAACTGTTACACATTTAGTGGAGATTGATTTAGTCAGGTATTTAAAATTTCCAAAAAGTGTAATAGCCCCTCTTTTAAGACCAAAGGTTAAAGGAAACCATGGTGCTGTGACCTTGTCATTTGAAGATATGTTGGCTTCTCAATCATCGTCATCATTGACTTTTAAAGATGAAGGTGAAGATAGAACGGCTGCCATGTTTCATACTGGTGGTACAACTGGCACCCCAAAACTAGCGCAACATTCATTCACCGGTATGCTCTATCAAGGATGGGGAATGAACCGAGCATTGACTTCATGG
This sequence comes from uncultured Alphaproteobacteria bacterium, assembly GCA_902596985.1. Taxonomy (GTDB): domain Bacteria; phylum Pseudomonadota; class Alphaproteobacteria; order Rhodobacterales; family Rhodobacteraceae; genus CACIJG01. The sequence continues at coordinate 2,008 of CACJWR010000002.1, read as the reverse complement.
AGTGAGAAAGAATCCGTTCTATGTCCGCTGCCTATGTTCCACGTTTTTGCCGCATACCCCAATGTTATGGCATGTGTAGCATCAGGAGCACACATTATTTTTGTAACGCCTCAAGGTTATCGTGGTGAAGGTGTATTTGACAATTTTTGGTCTCTGGTAGAAAAATGGAAAGCTTCTTTTATTACAATTGTTCCCACTGCAGCAGCTGAGCTTATGCAAAGATCCATAAATGCTGACGTTTCATCATTAAAATACGCTTTATGTGGGTCTGCCCCCTTACCGCAAGACTTATTTAAAAAGTTTGAAGCCTCCACTGGAATTAAGATTATAGAGGGTTACGGAATGACTGAAGCCACTTGCTTGGTATCAGGAAACCCAGTTGATGGTGGTATTAGGAAAATAGGATCAGTAGGAATTCCTTTTCCTTACACTAAAGTAAAAATTGCCAAAGAGGGTTCTGATTTAAAAAAGATAAAAACATGTAAGGTAGATGAGATCGGAGAGGTTTGTGTCGCTAATCCTGGAGTGATTCCTGGTAAAACCTATACTGATGTTAGAAAGAACAAAGACCTCTTCTACGAAACTGACTTTCTTAGAACAGGTGATCTAGGATATCTTGATAAAGATGGTTATCTATATATTACAGGTCGGGCAAAGGATTTAATCATTAGAGGTGGTCATAACATTGATCCGGCATTGGCAGAAGAAGCAATAGCGTCTCATCCAGCTGTAGCGATGGTGGGAGTGGTTGGTCAACCTGACGCCAGGCTAGGGGAAGTACCTTGTGCTTATGTTGAGTTAGTAAAAGGAGAACATTTAGAAGTTTCAGATTTATTAGAACATGCTAAAAATAACATAGGTGAAAAAGCAGCCATTCCCAAGGACGTTGATATAGTTGAAGAGATGCCGAAGACTCCTATAGGAAAAGTCTTTAAACCAGAACTCAGAAAAAGAGCTATAAAGAGGTGTTTTGATAATGCTTTAGCAAAAGCAGGTATTTCCTCAGAGGTCATGGAAGTAGTTGATCATCCACAAAAAGGCCTTACAGCTATGATTGCAAAAAACGGCGTTAATGATACAAAGGAAATCGGGAAAACCTTAGACAGGTTTATTTATCCTTGGGAGGCTATTTAAGAACCAATTCCAAAAATTTGGAATATAGCTCTAATGTCCTCTATTTCTTTCAATCTTTGAGCTGAAGATAGGGCATTATTAAGTACTAAATTTTCTGTTGCACCTCTAGTTTCTTCATTCGATAAATCTACATCGTTAGTAACCGAAGCGATTTGTGTAGAGCCATTATCAAGCGGTTCATTTCCAAGCTCGTTTAGCATTTTTTCAATAGTGTCATTCAAAATATTATTAGTAGCCTCAGTTGTTTCAGCTACTAACTGAAGTTCCTCATCAGAAATATTTGGAACATCTGCTATTATAGATGTCGTGGTTGGCAGTTCTATACTTGAGTCTTGTGGTAGTAACTCAAAATTAAACTTTTGAAGTTGAGAGCTCAAAGATTTTGGCAGAAAGCTTCTGTTTTGACGCTTATCTTCTGCAATTTTTTCTTCCAACGCTTTTGCAATATTTTCACCTTCACCGACATTTACTTCAATCACGGGAAGAGTGTTATCAAGAATTTGATCACTGTCGTTGTTAATGGTAAAAGGACTACTTATAGAATTAATAACATCTGAAAAGCGTTTAATTCGATCTATTACTTTTTGACTTTCAATCGACTCAAATAAGGCGTTTGAGGAATTGGGATCTACTTCTTGGGGTTCAATTAGAAGATTTGACAAGCTTTGATTACCTCTAGTAGAGCCGAGCAGAGAAACGATGGCCATGATATCTTGCTGTAATTGAACTTGTTCAAGTACTTGCTCAGCATTTCTTACATTGAGCGAAAAATCAATTTCCTGATTTCCTAATTTTTCAAAACCTAATTCAGTTAAATCTGTAGAGAATTTATACAAGATAAGGTTATAGACTTTCATTAAGTCTTCCTGAGATA
>CACJWR010000001.1 GCA_902596985.1 uncultured Alphaproteobacteria bacterium | reverse complement strand
GCAGGGTTCAGAATTGTCTTTGCAGCTATAGCATCTTTTTTAATTCAGATACCTGGAATATTAATTTTCGGCGGACTACTTTTGGCTTTTGTTTGTTGGCGGTTTTTTAAAGAAATCCGTCACGCTGGCCAAAAAACCGATTCAGAAATTAAGTCCAATTTGTCAGAAAAGCTGACTGAAAAGCAACAATTTTCGCAAGCGTTATTCACAATTGCGGTCGCTGATATTTCAATGTCTTTAGATAATGTTGTAGCCGTTGCTGCAATAGCGAGAGAAGATACGGCATTATTAGTGTTTGGACTCGTTTTAGCTATAGTACTGATGGCGTTTTTTGCAACTATTATAATGCGTGTAATGACGAAGTTCCCATGGCTTTCGTGGATCGGACTTATTTTCCTCGTCTATCTAACCATAAAGATGCTTGTTGATGGTTGGTTTGAGCTTTTACATATTCTCTAAGATTTATGAAGAAAAACACATTGGATGAAAACGACTTTGACATCTTTGTTATAGGTGGCGGAGTGAATGGTGCAGGAATTTTAAGAGACGCTGCAGGCCGTGGGTATAAGTGTGGGTTGGCCGACATGGGTGATTTTGGCTCCGCGACGTCCTCCTCATCCACAAAATTATTTCATGGTGGATTGAGATACTTAGAATCTTATCAGTTTAGGCTTGTAAAAGAGTCTCTTCGTGAACGTGACTTGCTTCTTAATCTCATGCCTCATATAAGCTGGCCAGTAAAATTTATACTCCCCCACAACAAAAACCTGAGACCCTATTGGATTTTACGGCTTGGATTATATATCTACGATCTCTTGGCGGGTTCAACGAAACTTTCAAAAAGTGTCGGTATTAATTTGCGAAATAATACAGTTGGTAGTTGTTTGGATAAATCTTACACAAGAGGACTTGCATATACAGATTGCTGGGTGGAAGATTCGCGATTAGTGCTACTAAATATTTTGGATGCAGAAAAAAAAGGAGCAAAAGCATTCTCTTATTCCAGAGTAACTAACGTCCAACGAAAAAATGGTCATTGGCTTGTTTCGATTACATCAAAGGATAGGTCATTCGAGGTAAAAACTAAGGTCTTAATAAATACTATGGGTCCTTGGGTCAATTCTCTGAGTCAACTTGAAAAAAATAAAAATAATCAAGTAATGGTAAGACTAATTAAAGGAAGTCACATAGTCGTAAAAAAGATTTTTAATCATGATAGTGCATATATATTCCAAGGAAAAGATGGAAGAATAATATTTAGCATACCTTATGAAAACGATTTTACCCTAATTGGAACAACTGAAGTTGAGCACAAAATGGGTAATGAAGTTAAGTGTTCCGATGAAGAAAAAAATTATTTGTGTAATTTTGCTTCAGTTTATTTTCAAAAAAAAATAACAAAAAAAGATATTGTTTGGGATTACTCTGGAGTGAGGGCCTTATACGAAAACAAAAATGTAGAAGCGCGAAATGCTAGTAGAGATTATTCCTTTCAAATTGAAGAAAAAGAAGGAGCGGTACTCCTTACCGTTTATGGAGGGAAAATCACAACATATCGAAAACTTGCTGAAAAAGCTGTTTCTAAAATCACAGCATTATTAAATTTAAAAAGAAAGGAATGGACTGCCACAAAACACTTACCGGGTGGTGGTTTCAAAATAGAGGATAAAGAGAAACTTATTTTAGGTATATTGAAAAAATACAAATTCTTGAATAGAGATTGGGCAATAAGACTATTTAAAACATTTGGCACAGATGTTGAAAAAGTTCTAGGCAAGGCAAAGCAAAAAAAAGACTTAGGTAGGAATTTCGGATCTGATCTAACGGAAAGGGAGGTACTTTGGTATATTAATCAAGAGCATGCCAGATGTGTTGACGATTTGATTTGGAGAAGAAGTAAGCTTGGTTTACGATTATCAAGTAAGCAGGTAAGGGAACTTAATTCCTACTTAAAAAAATTAAATTAGAGAAAGCCTTACTATGAGTTACGTTCTTGCGATCGACCAAGGGACAACATCAACTAGAGCTATAGTTTTCGACAAACATTTACAAATAGTGGCCTCATCTCAAAAGGAAATAGAGCAATTTTTTCCTTTTGCTGGTTGGGTAGAGCATGATCTAGAAGAAATTTATGCAACTGTCATTGATACAGTACGTAATGCTGTAAAAGAAGCGAAAATATCTTCGCAAGATATTCTCAGTATTGGGATTACTAACCAAAGAGAAACTACTGCTATATGGAGTGCTGAAACTGGTCAAGCTCTTTCTAAAGCAATAGTGTGGCAGGATAGGCGTACTTCCGAATTTTGCGATGAACTAAAAAAAATTGGGAAAGAGACAGTTTATCAACAAAAGACGGGCTTACTAATCGACCCCTATTTTTCCGCAACAAAAGTTAAGTGGCTTCTAGATAAGTATGACCCTGAAAGGTCTATGGCAAACTCTGGAAAATTATTATTTGGTACGATCGATTGCTATTTGATTTGGAGGCTTACTAATAAAAAAAGTCATTCAACTGATATAACCAATGCATCCAGAACCATGTTATTTAATATCAAGAGTTTAGAATGGGACAGTGATATTCTCAGTGATCTAGATGTGCCCAGAAAAATTCTTCCAAATGTAAAAGAATGTGCTGATGATTTTGGAGTTATGGCGTCAGAAATACTTGGTTCCCCAATACCGATTAAAGGGGTTGCTGGTGATCAACAAGCCGCTACAATAGGCCAAGCATGTTTTCAAAAGGGCATGATTAAATCCACTTATGGAACAGGATGTTTTGCGCTACTAAATACCGGAAATCAATTTGTAATTAGTAAAAATAAGCTTCTGTCAACGATAGCGTATAAAATAGATGGGAGGATTTGTTATGCTCTAGAAGGGTCAATATTCATTGCCGGCGCCGTTGTCCAATGGCTTAGAGACTCGATTAAAATTATAGATAAAGCAGACCAAGTTGGTAAGCTTGCATCGGTAGCAAAAGACCAAGATATTTATTTTGTTCCAGCTTTTACGGGGTTGGGCGCACCGTATTGGGACCCAAATGCACGTGGAGCGATTTATGGATTATTGAGAGATACAGGGAGAGAAGAGATTGCTTTGGCAGCTCTTGAAAGTGTTGGCTTTCAAACAAGAGACTTACTAGAAGCCATGATAAAAGATGTAGATGGGATGGAAAGAGGGCACATAAAGTTGCGCGTAGATGGTGGGATGACCCAATCAAGTTTAACCATGAAAATCTTGGCTAATCTTACAGGAGTAGAGATCAATATACCTGATATACAAGAGTCTACTGCAAAAGGGGTAGCATGGTTAGCAGGTATGAAAATAGGTCTATATAATCAGTTGGAAGCGTTTGAAGAAGAGTGGACTCTAAAGGAGAAATTTTCTCCCAAACTTTCTCCAGACGAACGCGATAAGAAATATGAGGGTTGGAAAAAAGCAGTAGGAAAAACGAGAATTTCAGCTTAAAGAAGTAACGATCTCAAAGTCCTTTTCGATTAAAATATCATGTAAATATTTTATGTGGCTTGGTCCAATCTCACAACAACCTCCAACAACGGACGCACCTTGATTAGCCCAATTTAATGCGTATTTAGAGTACTCTTCAGGCCCCAAATCGGTTCTCGCTGATAATACGGATACATTGCTGGCTGTCTTTAAGGGTTCTATTGATGTAAAACCATTTGCATAGCCTCCGAAGAATTTGGTGTTTTTGCTTAGAATGTCAATTCCTTTATTGATGACTTCAGGAAATGAGCAATTAAGTAAAAACTCTTCTTGTCCAAAAAACTGTAACGCAATTACACTGTCCAGTAATTTTTCACCTGATCTCAATTCACAATTTTCATTATCCTCAAGTGTTAATCCGCACCAAACAGGTTTTCCGCTGGTCTTTGCGGCCGAAACTGCAGCCCTCGCCTCTTTTAACGATGCCATGGTTTCGCAAATGAAAAGATCAACGTCTTCTTCCTGCTCCCTAACTATTTGTAAATACAAGTCAACACATCTTTCATAATCAGGAGCTTTATCTGGCCGATAACTCCATACTAAAGGAGGAAGACACCCTGCAATAAGTACATTCTTTTTTGTGTGATCAATTGCCTCTCTGGCCAGATCAATAGCTTTCTTATGGAAAAAACCGAATTTATCTGATAAACCGTTAGCTTCTAATCTCTCCGGTGTTGTCGAATAGGTATTAAGTGTGATAACACTAGCACCTGCTTCTATAAAATCTATATGTGTTTTTTTTACGAGTTCTGGCTCCTCTGCCATAACATATGTAGACCAAAGGGTATGGGGTTTTGACTTTGAATTTTTTATAAGTTCTTGTCCCATTCCTCCATCAAGAAGTATTATTTTTTTTTGCATTTAATATCCTCTTATCTACCTTCCGGAAAAATACCTTTTGGAGCAAACCTTAAAACTAATAATAATAATAGTCCCATCATCATGTATCGCATATGCGCGGCGTTAGTTATTAGCTGAATCCTAAGAGGGTTGGTTTCACTCAATGGTGATGTAATTAATTCAACCAAATATAGGCCTAATGGCTCTGCTTCAACCCATAAAAACCAAACAAGAAATCCGCCTATCAAAGACCCATAGTTATTTCCTGTTCCTCCAATAATTACCATAACCCAGACTGTAAAAGTAAATCTTAGGGGCTGATATGTGGTTGGCGTAAACTGTCCTTCCAGAGTTGTAAGCATTGCCCCTGCAAGTCCTATAATAGCCGAGCCAAGGATAAAAATTTCCAGATGTCGAGCTTTTACATTTTTCCCCATAGCTCTAGCTGAGATTTCGTTGTCTCTTATTGCGCGCATCATCCGCCCCCATGGAGATTTCAGTGCTACTTCAGATAAAATAAATATCGTTAGCACTACAATCGAAAATAAAAAGCAATAGCTTAATTTCACAACTATCGAAGAGGTCTCCACTAAAGGAAAACCAAAATTTTTGCATAGCTCTATGAACCATGTACTTTCTTGTAAATCAATTTCGTAGGGAACAGGTCTTGGAAGACCATTTACATTTTTAACTCCTCTAGTAAGCCAATCTTCATTTTTCAAAATATAAATAATCACTTCTGCTATACCCAGTGTAGCAATCGCCAAGTAATCACTTCTTAAACCAAGTGTAATTTTTCCAATAAGATAAGCTACAAGACCGGCTATTACACCCCCAACTATCCAAGATAAAATAATAGGCAAGCCGAACCCCCCCAGAAACCCAGATGCCGCTGGCTCAAAAGCTTCGATTCTTTCAACTGCAGGTGCACCGATTAAATTTAGTAAAAGAAGTACAACAATGATTATAATTGGAAAAAGTATTTTTTTATAAGCTTGACTAAGGTTCGATTTATAAACGAGAACTCCCAATACTGACCCTAAAAGTAAGATTAGAATACATATTAATATACCAAGCCCCCCTAAACTGATTGTTTCAGATACGGGTTTGTAGGATATTATAACAGCCGAAAGACCGCCTAGAGCCGCAAAGCCCATAACACCGGCATTAAATATTCCAGCATAGCCAAGTTGAATATTCACGCCCAGGGCCATTGTAGCTGAAATTAGACACAAATTAAAAATTCCCAAAGCTACATTCCAACTCTGAAGGAATCCTATAACTACAATTGCGACCGCAAATGTTGAAAAGACTAAAGATCTGCGTAATACATCATTCATATAGTCTTTCCTCTAAATATTCCTGTTGGCCTCACAATCAATACAATGACTAATATTATAAAAGAAACTGCAAATTTATAATCGGTGGATAAAAACTGCATCATTCCCGATGGTTCCATACTCTCGGGTAATAAGTATGCAAGAACCTTTCTGTAAGCAAAAGTCACGAATAACTCTGAGAGTGCAATTACGTAACCCCCAACGACAGCTCCAATTGGGTTTCCTACACCACCTACTATCGCAGCAGAAAAAATTGGAAGCAACATTTGCAAAAATATAAACGGTTTATAAATTTTATCTAAGCCATATAAAACTCCCGCAAATGTTGCCAAACCACCTGCAATAACCCATGTTAATAAAACAACCTTATTTGGATCAATTCCCGAAAGTAGAGCCAAATCTTCATTGTCGGAAAAAGCTCTCATGGATTTTCCAGTTCGCGTTTTATTTAGAAAAACAAACAAAATTGAGCAGAGTAGTATAGTCGTTAATATAGTTATAGCTTGAGATGTCTTCAGTCCAAAACCTTCATCCAATCCTGTGAAAGCTTTAAATTCTCTCACATTAAATATAAAGCGAACACCGTCATTAAAGTTTTGATCACTAGGTCCTATAATAAACCTAATTAAACCAGCTGTAAAAAACATTACTCCAATCGACGCAATAAGAAAAATGATAGGATCTGATTTTTTTCTGCGATAATAAGCAAAAACAAACTTTTCTATAATGAAGCAATAAAGAGCAGTAAAGCCAATTGCAATCGGCAGAAATATTAGTGCAGTTGGCAAAACGCCAAAGTTAATTCCATAGCTTTGGCCAAGCCAAGTAAACAGAATACAAATCATTGCACCAAATGACATAAGCTCTCCATGCGCAAAATTAGAAAAACGCAGTACTGCGTAAATCAACGTGACACCCAAAGCTCCAAGAGCCAACTGACTTCCATAGGTAAAACCAGGTAATAATATATAATTTGTAATTAAAGCGAGAGCGTTTAAAAAATCCATTTATCCACCTAAAAACGCCTTTCTTACTTCTTTATTTGAAAGGAGTTTAGAACCTTTATCTGTATATTTATTTTCACCTTGTACTAAAACAAAACCATTATCTGCTATCTCTAGAGCTTGCCTAGCATTCTGTTCTACCATTAAAATGGCTATTCCTGTTCTAGCTATCGAGATTATTTTTTCAAATAGTTCTTTGACTACCAATGGTGACACGCCAGCTGTCGGTTCGTCTAGCATAAGAAGTTTTGGGTTAGTCATAAGGGCTCTGCCAACAGCAACTTGCTGCCTTTGCCCTCCAGATAACTCTCCAACTAGCTGTTTTTGTTTTTCCTCCAGCACAGGGAATAACTTAAAAACTTCACTGATATTTTTTGACAAATTTTCTTGGTTCGTAAAACCTCCTATCTCTAAATTTTCCATAACTGTCATCGATGTGAAAACGTTATGTGTCTGAGGAACGAATCCCATTCCGCTTTTAACTCTTTCTTGCGGTTTTAGATCGGAGATATCTTTTCCATCAAAAATAATATTTCCTGCTCGTAAATCAAGCATTCCAAATATAGCTTTCATGGCGGTTGATTTTCCAGCCCCATTAGGGCCAACAATAACAGCAATTTCACCCTTCTTAACACTTATCGAGCAATCGTTGAGAATCGTTGTCTCGCCGTATCCACCCAACATGTTTTCTGCACTAAGGAACATTTAATTCTCTTAATTTCCTAAATAAGCTTCAATAACTCTATCGTCGTTTTTTATTTCGTTTACGGTACCTTGCGTCAATACTGATCCGTCAGTCATAACGATAACAGGATCACAGAGCGAAGAGATAAAATCAATGTCATGTTCGATCATAAAAAATGTGTAGCCTAATTCTTTATTGAGTTTCTTTATTGATTCTCCAATCTTCTTAAGAAGTGTTTTATTAACTCCCGCTCCAACCTCGTCCAGAAGTACAAGTCTTGCATCAACCATCATAGTTCGACCCAATTCTAATAGTTTCTTCTGACCACCTGATAAACTCCCGGCTTTTTCACTTTCTAAATGGTCGAGATTAAGAAATTTCATAACCTTAGAGGCTTTACTGTGATTTTCTTTTTCTTGTGTTTTTATTTTATTTCTAGAGATCCAACTATGTAGAATGCTTTCTCCAATTTGCCCGTCCGGTACCATCATCAGGTTTTCTCTAACGGTTAAATTTTCGAATTCATGAGCAATTTGAAAGGTTCTAAGTATACCTCTTTTAAACAGCTCATCTGAACGCAGGCCACTAATATTGTTTCCCTCAAACTTTATATCACCAAAATCAGGAGTATAAAATCCCGCAATAATATTAAATAATGTTGTTTTGCCTGCACCATTAGGGCCAATTAAACCTGTTATAGACCCTTCTCGAATGTTCAGAGAAACATTTTCAACAGCTTTTATGCCACCAAAATGTTTAGAAACGTTTTTAAGTTCAATCATATTTCTAAAAACAATACCCCAGCCTTTTGAAAAGCTGGGGCATTGCTCGTTGATATCAACTTATCTGTAAGCTACAGTTTCGTTTACTCCACTCTTAACTTCGATTTGAGCGTAGTTTCCGGCACTTTCACCGCCGCCAATTAACTCAACGGCAGAGGCTCCGACATAATCGACGTCCTTTCCTTCGCTTATTAGTTTAAGAGCTTTTTTCAAATCGCCAGGAAATATTTTTTCGCCTGGAGCGTTTGCGATATCCATAATTTTTCCCTTATAGGCTTGGCTGTCCGAAGACTTAGCAGCTTCCATTGCTAGTAGCATTAATGCAGCGGCATCATATGACTCCATTGCAAATGGGCCACTTTTGAAACCGGCTGCGGTTGCCATGTCACCAAATTTTGCAGCGCCTGGGCTATCTGTTCCAGGGACCGTGCCGATGGATCCGTTTAGACCAGAACCAATATCTTTAGGTAATGACTCTCCAATCATACCGTCTGGTAGAAAGAACAGATCAAAGGCTCCAGAATCAAGAGAGGCCTGAATAATGCCCTTTCCTCCAGAGTTTAAATAACCAGCGACGATTAAAATATCTCCTCCTGCCTGGGCAAGGGCGCCAACCTCAGCACTATAATCACCTTTATCGTCCTCATGTGGAGCGCTGATTGTTACTGTCCCCCCGGCGGCTTTATGATTTTCTTCAATACTTGCCGCTAAACCTTTTCCATAATCGTTATTTACATAAGAGATAGCTACTTTTTTTAAGCCTTTTTCCTTCAATATGTCGGCAACAACTTGACCTTGTCTAGCATCAGAAGGAGCAGTTCTAAAGAAAAGATTATTATCTTCGACAGTTGAAAGAGCAGGAGACGTCGCCGATGGTGATATCATAACAACACCATTGGCCATCGCTACTTGCTGAAGAATAGCAGTTGTAACGCCTGAGCAGTCAGCTCCCATAATCCCATTAACTTTATCTGAAGTAATTAATCTTTCTGCGGCAGCCGTGGCAGCTGAAGAATCTATGCATGTAGAGTCGGCTCTTACCCCAGAAACTTTCCCCATAGAGAAATTTCCGGCTTTGTTAACTTCATCTATTGCTAGCTCAGCACCAGCTGCCATGTCTGGGGTGAGACTTTCAATAGGTCCAGTAAAACCTAGTATTATGCCCAATTTGACGTCAGAGAAAGACGCTGTATTTAAAAGACATAAAGCTAGGAGTGTTGCAAAAATTTTTTTCATTTCTTTCTCCCAAGTTTGTTCTTTTTTTCAAAAAAAAGAATCTCTTTTCAAAAAATGAGTATAGGCAAAATGATATGCTTTTAAAATAATAATTTTTAGTTGCTTTTCAGTGAAAAGTAAGACAGTCAAGTAACTGCAGTTTAGTTTGTTAAAGAAAGAGTTAATATTGATAGTTAAACCTTCGATCAACATCAAAGGCGAATATTTTTTAGGGTTAATTGCTGGTATCTCAGTTGTTTTTATCTGGTCATTTTGGTTGGTAGTTACAAGATCTGGCGTTAGTTCCACTTTAACTATTTACGATTTCGCGGCATTTCGTTATGGTTTGTCGTCATTAATAGCATTACCCATTGTATTATATTTTAAACCCTGGCAAACCATGAGTTTTCTCAGAGTAATAGTAATTACTTTTTTACTTGGACCAATTTACATTCTTTGTGTTTTTAGTGGATTTATTTACGCACCAGCGTCTCATGGAGGTATATTTATGAACGGGCTCATGCCGTTCTTTACCTTGATATTTGGATTTTTTCTTCTGAAACAAAAAATATTTATTCAGCAAATGTTTGGAGCGGCAACAATTTTGTTTGGGGCTTGTCTAGCTGTTTATGATGGACTAGAACTAAATTTTTCAAACACCTGGATTGGAGATATATTTTTTATCATAGGAGCGATATTTTTTTCTATTTACGTTGTTTTAAGTAGGTTGTGGAATGTCACAATGACCCAATTGCTCTTTTGTGGATCGGTGATAAATGCAATCTTTTATCTTCCTATTTATTTCATATTTCTTCCTAAGGGTTTTGTAGAAGCACCAAACGAAATTTTAGTGCTACAAATGATATATCAAGGTTTTGTTCCTAATCTTATAGGAATATTTTTTATTACCTATGCCTCACAAAAAATTGGATCTGCTTCAATATCAGCTATATTATCTTCTGTTCCACCAATTGGGTCAGTTTTAGGGTTACTGATACTCGGCGAACTTTTAGGACTTTCTGGATGGTTGAGCCTATTTATGATCACACCTGGAATACTATTAATTGTCTTAAAAAGAGAATAAATTATTTGATACAGGATAAGGAGAGCAAATGCTTTTTGAAAATTTAAAGATACGTGATGTAAACCTTAAAAATCGTGTGGTTGTGTCTCCAATGTGCCAATATTCGGCTAAAGAAGGTTACATTCAAACGCACCATAAAACACATTACGGCCAACTCGCAATGGGTGGAGCGGGGCTCATTTTTCTTGAAGCTACAGGAGTTACTGCTCAAGGACGAATAACTAATGGGTGCTTAGGCATTTGGGATGACAAGCAAATAAAAGGATTAAAAGAAATTACTCAATCGATTAAGGTGTTGGGGTCAATTCCAGCCATCCAATTAGGTCACGCAGGACAAAAAGCGAGCATGCAAAGACCGTGGCACGGCAACGGTCCGCAAACAACTATCGACACTGATAGAGGTGATATTATATGGGAACCAATTGCGCCTATGGATCGGCCTTTAGATGAGGGGTGGTTAAAGCCAAGAAAAATGGAAAAAAAAGAATTGGGTGAAGTTAGAGATGCATTTGTAAAGGCATCTGAGAGGTCGATAGAGGCAGGGTTTGAGGTTATAGAGATTCATATGGCACATGGATACCTTCTTCATAGCTTTCTGTCTCCATTATCTAATTCAAGAAATGATGAGTATGGCGGGTCAATAGAGAACAGAATGCGTTTTCCTTTGGAAGTGGTTGAAAAAGTTAGGGAAACAATAGGAGAAAAAGTTCCTCTTTTCGTTCGAATATCTGCTGAAGATGGATTAGATGGCGGATGGACTATAGAAGATAGCATTAATTTCTGCCATATTCTAAAGGAACAGGGAGTAGATGTCGTTGACTGCTCTTCAGGTGGCAATTCCTCTAAAGGGGCTACCGCTTCTGGCCAAAAAAGAAAGTCTGGTTTTCAAGTTCCTTTTGCAGCAAAAATCAAGAAAGAGGTAGGTATTAAGACACAAGCTGTGGGGCTGATTAGAACTTTTGACTTTGCAAATACCATCTTAGAAGAAGAAAAAGCAGATTTGATCGCTTTGGGAAGACAACATCTTTTTAATCCGTTTTGGACAAATCAGGCAAGAGAAATTGCAAATCAAAATAAGGATTTCAAGGAATGGCCACAGCAATATCGCTGGTGGCTGAGTAAGTGGAAGTCAGCATTGAGTGACATCAATGAGAAGCCCTAATCTATGAACCCGCTATTCGATCAGTTGTTTGCCAAGAACCTACGTTCAAAAATTTTTCTAAGTTTTTCTGGCCTGGATAAGACACTTACATATGATAAATTTTTAAATGAAATAAAGTGTACGGCAAATTGTCTAAAGAAACTTGGTTTGGAAAAGGGGGACCGCTTAGTTCTTCAAATAGAAAAATCTCATCACGTTTTCACAATTTACGGTGCATGTGTTCAACTAGGTATAATACTTATACCTTTAAATACGAGCTATACGGGGTTTGAAGTTAAATATTTCCTAAATGATAGCGAATGTAAAGTTTTTATAACCACTTCAAAAATGCTAAAGGAATTGGATTCATTAGAAAAAAAAAGAAGCTTCAACATAGAAACAATAGATGCTGATTACAAAGGAAGTTTTTTTTCAAATTTTAATGAAAATGAACCTCTAGAATTTATTGAACGACTAGTTGAAGATGATACGGCAGCAATTCTTTACACTTCAGGAACGACTGGTCAATCAAAGGGCGCTATGCTTTCTCAAAAAAACTTGCTTTCAAACGCCCTAACCCTTTCACAGGCGTGGGAGTTTACTGCTTCCGATATATTGTTACATGCTCTGCCCATTTACCATACACATGGTCTATTTGTAGCAACAAATATTGCCTTAGTTTCAGGCAGTCAAATTCGATTTCTTAAAAAGTTTGATGTGGATGACATTATATTAAATCTTCCCTCAACAACGGTAATGATGGGCATTCCAACCTTCTACACCCGATTATTAACAAATAACAAATTTAATAAGGAAATAACTAAAAACATACGCCTTTTTATTTCGGGAAGTGCGCCTTTATTGACAGAAACGCACAAAGAATTTGAGTTTCGTACTGGGCATAAAATTTTAGAACGGTACGGAATGACAGAAACAAACATGATAACTTCAAATCCATATATTGGTGAAAGAAAAGCAGGGACTGTCGGTATGGTTCTTGAAGATGTTGACATAAGAATAACAGACTTGGAGTTTGAAGACGAAGAAAAAAAAAATGGGGATATAGGCGTTGTGGAGGTAAAAGGCCCTAATGTATTCAAGGGGTACTGGAAACAACCAGAGAAAACAAAAAGCGAATTTAAAGACGACGGTTATTTTATTACTGGTGACATGGGTTTCCTAGATCAAGATAAATACCTTACAATAGTGGGACGAAATAAGGACCTTATAATAACAGGGGGTTTAAATGTTTATCCAAAAGAAATCGAGACAGTTATCAACCAGGATAGTAATGTTGACGAATCTGCGGTTGTTGGGGTGTCACACCCAGATTTTGGTGAGGGTATTTTAGCAATGATAGTTGAGAAAAAAGGACACAGCATTAACATCGATATTCTTACTGAAACTCTTCGAAAAAATCTTGCAGCTTTTAAATTGCCGAAAAAAATACATGTTATTAGAGAATTGCCAAGAAACTCAATGGGAAAAGTACAGAAAAATGTGCTGAGAGATATATACAGGGATGAATTCAATGACACAAATAAGTAAATTAGAAACGATTAACAATCAAATCGCATCACAGGAAATCGAAGCAGGTCGAAAAAAAGGTGCTGTTAACCTAATTGCTGTATCCAAAACAAAGTCCATGGATCAAATAAAACCTGTTATAGAGGAGGGCCATTCTCACTTTGGTGAAAATAAAGTTCAAGAAGCAGTGTTGAAGTGGCATGAATTGAAGAAAGAAAATAAAGTCATAAATTTACACCTCTTGGGTCCATTACAGTCAAATAAAGTGAAAAAGGTATTCGGCTTATTTGATTATATACATAGCTTAGATAGAAACTTATTAGCTGAGAAGATATCAGACGAAGCTCAAAAAAGAGGATTCTGCCCAAAAATTTTTATTCAAGTTAATACAGGTTTAGAGCAACAAAAAGCCGGTATTGAGCCCGGAAAGCTGAGTGAGTTTATGGATACAATCCAGAAGTTTATGGATCTAAACATTGTAGGTTTAATGTGCATCCCACCAATTAACGCTTCACCTAAAACACATTTTAGGCTTCTAAAAAAGCTAGCTGATGACAATGGTCTTCTAGAATTATCAATGGGTATGAGTTCAGATTATATCGCAGCAATAAATTGTGGTGCAACATTTGTACGAGTCGGCACAGCTATTTTTGGTTCAAGGCAGTAAGGTTAGAAAAGGTGCCCACTTTTTTCAGCTTTTGTTTTTAAGTAAGTTTTATTATTAGGATTCATGTTTACTATCAATGGTACTCTTTCTTTGACTGTGATCCCATTATCAGTTAAAAGTTCGATTTTTTTTGGGTTATTGGTCATTAGCTTTATGTCGCTTACACCTAAAGATTTTAAAATCTTTGCAGCAATCTCTAGGTCTCTTTCGTCATCTTCAAAACCAAGTCTATGATTAGCATCGACTGTATCAAAACCAATATTTTGGAGATGATACGCTCTCATTTTGTTAGCCAAGCCAATTCCTCTACCTTCCTGGTTTAAATATAACAAAATCCCATTTCCCTCATCTCTCATCTTTGACATTGAGACTCTAAATTGTTCCCCACAATCACATTTTTCTGAGCCAAGTAAATCTCCTGTAAAACAAGCAGAATGTACGCGTGTTAAAGCAGGTTGATTGATTTTAGGATTGCCGAAAACTATCGCATAATGTTCAGTTAAATCTGTTACTTCTCTGAAAACAGATAGGCTTATATTTTGTTGTCCACTGATGGGTAGTTGGGCCGAGCTCAAATTGGGCAAAAACTTGGTCGCCTCACGCTTAATCTTTAAATCACCAATATCAGACTCAGATATTTGGGAAGATACCAACTCGTCCCGTATACTTTTTGGTATATTTACAAGTATTGATGCTGGCAAAAGTCTTGCTTTCTTACAAAGGGATAGTGATACACTAGCAATGTTGAATTTACCATTTCTCTCGCTTTGGAATGGGCCCTTAAGTGGATAATCTAGATCCTTTGAAGGATCTGCGATAGCTTGAATGAGTTGTATGCTAACTTTTTCTCTTATCGAAATTCTAGTAACTGATTCATTATATATTCTAACGTTTAATACCTTTGCTCTTCTATTAGTTATAGCTATCTCAAAATTCTGGTTTTTCGCAATCTCCATTATTTTATCTAGTTTCTCTGAATACAATGTTTCTATCGCTGAAATTAAAAAATATGTTTTTGCATCATACAAGATGACTGGTAGTCCTAATCGTAAATCTGATGCCAACCTCGAAGATATTTCAGATGAGCTTAAAAACATTTTATTGTGTCAATTGGTTTAGAATTTCAATTTTTATGTTAAGTTGATGCTAAGGAAATTTTTAGTAGATGTATATCTTATAATTTTTATTCACTTAAGGTAAAAAACGTGAACTTAGCAATTATAACGTCAAATATGTTATTTGGAGATAGTCTAAAGACTTTATTGGAAAATTACAAATTCAGAAATGGGAGATCTATTGTTGTGATAGATTTTACTTTGGAAAGCATCGAAGACCTCGATGTTTTAGTAAGTGATTATGATTCTACTCAATTCGAAGACTTTCTATCAAATACAAAAATAAAAAAAAATAAACTTAAGGAGATAGAAAAAATATTAATTACTCAAAAGAGGTTCGAATTATTGCCAAAGGGTAATATTTACCTAAAACGGCCATTCAGTATTGTTGAGCTAGTCGAAGTATTGCAACCAATATTCGAAAGAACGAAAAGTAAAAGAGAGAACAACAAAGTTCTTGGATATATAAGCTTCATAATTTCTGACAGAAAATTAACTTATAAAGATAAACAGGCCGTTTTATTAACTGAAAAAGAAGGTGACATATTTGTATCTTTGCTGAACTCTGGGGATAGAGGAATAACGAAAGAGGAAGTAATGTCAAAAGTTTGGATGTTAAATCCCAATATTGAAACACATACTTTCGAAACACACCTTTACAGATTAAGGAAAAAAATCAAAGAACGCCTAATTCTCAATGATCTTATAATTAATAAAGGGGGCAGGTTTTATTTGAATCACGAACTTACGGGCGAGAAAAATTGAAGTCACTCGCAGTAGCATCATGGAATATAAACTCTGTCAGACTTAGAGAAGAACTAGTATTGAGGTTTTTAAAGCTAGCTTGCCCAGACATTATGTGTCTCCAAGAAACAAAATGTATTGACGAAAAGCTCCCCTTGGAAAACTTTGAGAAGTTGGGTTATAAATTCGCAGCTTTTAGGGGGGAAAAGTCATATAATGGTGTCTTAATTTTATCGAAACGTAAAATAGTGAAAATTGAGAAATTCAATTTTTGTGGTAAAGACGATGCTCGACACATTGGAATTGAACTAGAAGACGGTGTAAAGGTCCACAATATTTATATTCCGGCGGGCGGGGATTTACCCGATACGAAATTAAATCCTAAATTTGAGCATAAAATCAATTTCCTTTCTGAAATGAAGAATAAATTTTTTAAAGGCAAGAAAAAGAAAACTATACTCCTTGGAGACTTCAATATAGCCCCTTTACCAGATGACGTTTGGAGCCATAAAGCTCTTTTAAACGTTGTTTCACATACAAAAATAGAAACAGACTTTTTATCAGAGATAAAAAAAAGTGGAGACTGGATCGACACATTTAGAGAAATGACACCGTCTGGAAAATTGTATAGTTGGTGGTCATATAGAGCACGAGACTGGAAGATTTCAAATCGTGGAAGACGCTTGGATCATATATGGGCAAGCCAAGATCTTAAATCTAAATTAAGCAAAGTTCAAATTTTTTCAGAAGCTAGAGGCTGGGAAAGACCTTCTGATCACGTTCCTATACTTTCTATTTTTTGAAATCTTCATAATCCTTTTCAGTTTTAAATATCTCATCCGATATGTAATTATTTTTTCGTATATCTTTAAGTCTGATTCTTATCATTTCTCCCATTTGATTTTTGAATTCCCATCCAATTATGGATACAGGATTTTTATTGAATTCAATGCTTAGTTGGTATTGCGGATTTTGAATTTTCAAGAGGATCAAATCATTAAGCTCAAAACTCTCACTATTTTCACTTATTAATGAGCTCAAATCGTTTTTGATTAAGAAGCCCAGAGGAGTATAAGAAAGGGGGTATGATAGAGGACCGCTACCGCTGTTTTTGGGATCAAATATCAATACTGCCTGTTGTTTTGAAACAATTTGTAAGTAATTGGGTGGATCATAAGAAAAACGAATCTTTCCCGGTTTTTTTAAGAAAAGGTTACCTGTCATAGTTTCTCCCATATAATCAGTTTGAGAGAATCTTGCTTGAAGTGTCCTAATGTCTCCGAGATAGTCTTGAATTAGTTTTAAAGTATTATTTTTGGGAAGTACACTATCAGCCGAAAATATAAAAATAATAGAAATGCTGAAAATTGTTCTGAAAAACTTTTTTCTAAAATCTCCCATTTGCATCATATGTTGTTTTCAGGAATTAATACATCACGCTTCCCAACATGGTTTGCAGGAGACACGAAACCTTTCTCTTCCAACGCTTCTACTATTTTTGCTGCTCTGTTATATCCAATGGATAATTTTCTTTGAATATATGATGTTGAGCACTTCCTATCTCTTCTCACAATTTCTAATGCGTTTTCAAGAAGATCTTCGTCATCGTTGATACCATTCGTAGCTGATGGATCAAAAAAGCTATCGTTATTTTCAATATTTTTTGGGTCCAAAATTTCTTCCCGGTACTCAGGCACGCCTTGTCCCTTTAAATGAGATACGATTTCTTCAACCTCCGCGTCGGATACAAAAGGACCGTGAACGCGGGTAACTTTACCCCCATTAGCCATATAAAGCATATCGCCCATTCCAAGAAGTTGTTCAGCGCCCATCTCTCCCAAAATTGTTCTACTATCTATTTTTGAGGTTACCTGGAAAGAAATTCTTGTGGGAAAGTTTGCCTTTATCGTTCCCGTAATAACATCTACCGAGGGCCTTTGAGTAGCCATAATAAGATGTATACCTGCCGCTCTTGCCATTTGTGCCAATCTCTGAATGCACCCTTCTATCTCTTTTCCTGCAACCATCATTAGGTCCGCCATTTCATCAACTATAATGACTATAAACGGTAATGCTTTGGGTTCTTCTCTCTGTTCTTCATAAAGTGGCTCACCTGTATTTTGATCAAATCCTACTTGAACAGTTCTTGAGAAAGTTTCTCCTTTCTTGATTGCTTCGCTTACCTTCGAGTTAAAGCTTTCTATATTTCGAACACCCATCCGTGACATCTTTTTATATCTATTTTCCATTTCTAATACCGCCCACTTAAGAGCTACAACTGCTTTCTTGGGGTCAGTGACCACAGGACTAAGCAGATGAGGTATGCCATCATAAACAGATAATTCTAACATTTTAGGATCAATCATTATCAATCTACATTGATCTGGAGTAAGCCTGTATAAAAGGGATAGGATCATTGTATTGATCCCAACTGATTTTCCTGACCCAGTTGTTCCTGCTATCAACAGATGGGGCATTTTTGCTAGATTTGCTATCACGGGCTCTCCGCCTATATCTTTGCCCAAGGCCAGTGGTAATTGAAAACGGCAATCTTCATAACTTTTTGATGACAAAAGCTCTTTTAAAAAAACTTTTTCTCTGCTTGAATTTGGTAGTTCAATTCCTATCACGGATCGACCTGGTATTGTAGAGACTCTGGTTGCCAAAGCAGACATTGACCTGGCTATATCTTCAGATAATGAAATTACTCGGCTAGCTTTCAAACCCGCAGCTGGTTCTAGCTCGTATAGCGTTACTACAGGACCGGGCTTTACAGAAATAATATTCCCTCTTACGCCATAATCCTCTAATACGGCTTCAAGCATTTTTGCATTTTCATTTAATGAAACAGAGCTCACAGAGCTTACTGATTGATATGTATAATCACTAAGCAGAGCTAAAGGGGGATAACGGTATTTTTCTTTATTTTGAGTTAAATCTAGCGATGGCTGCGCTTCGGAAGCAGCTCTGTTACTACTCTTAATTTTGTTAGATCTTGTTTTTATCCTTCCATTACCAAAAATTCTAATAGGAGGCCTATTATAAATTCCATTTATAAGATCTTTTTCATTTTCCGTAGAAGCAGAAAAATCGTTATTTGTATCTTGATAGTCGTTATTTTTTATTGCAGGGTCGTATAGCTTTATACAAGCATTCTTATGATTATCTGTCTCTAAATTCTTCTTCCCGGATGAAGATATGGTTTTTAAGAGAATTTTAAGAGCTTTATATGATCCTACCAAAAAAATCTTTAAATGCCGAACTCTATTTCTTGTCAAAGAGTAAATCTCATGCTTTTTAAAACCAGCAACAAGAAAAAACAAAAAAATAGAAAAGGCTAGACAGATTATTGCAATCGTTTGAAGCCACTGATTTATCTCGATGGGTTGAAAAATTAGTAGTTTCTTCAAAAATGTATCACCAAATATTCCACCTAGACCATACTCAAATGACCAGTAGTTTGGGGGAGTAGTTGTTGATAAAAATACTGAGAAAAAGCCAATGAAAAGAGGTAGCAAGATTATTCTTTTGAAAAGATAAATTGGACTGGCAGTAAAGAGCAATCTACTCGACCAAGCAAGTAGGAATATTGGTAATGTAAGCATAGTAACTCCAATCGCTACATGAAGAGAGTCTGCTAAATAAGAGCCAAATTTACCAAATAGATTTGCAATTTCACCGTCGTTGGCATTTCGGAAGCTAGGATCATTTTTGGAGTATGTGATCACGGAAAGCAATATAAAGAGTGATGAAAAAAATAGTAAAATTCCCAGGGTTTTTACAAAAATGAATAGTAAAAACTTTTTTGAATACTCCTTTGCAGTTGAGTCTGGATAGTCAACTTTTTCTAAAAAAGACATTTTTCTGCTCGATATTTCTTGGTTATTTCAAGATATTTTTTTTATTTATAATACTTTTTTTTGTCATCTAGGTAAAGATTAGACTTTTTATTTAATTATTTTATTTTTTCGATGGCTAATCCGACATTCATTAGATCAAACTCATTGTTAGGACGTCCCATAAGCATTAAACCAGAAAAATCTGTATCAGTTGGCAGTGTTAACGCACATAAATTTAATGAGTTTGCCATTCTAGTATTTCGCAAAGCTAATAAATTCCTTTCAGTAAAGAATTTATGATTATCTAATAATTGTGTAATGCTCGGGGGTTTTATGGGTGAGGTTGGTGCCAATATAGCGTCAAACCCAATAACTTTCTCTAGGAAACTCATCCTCAATTCAAATAATCTTTGTAGGGAATACACATAATCATGCGCTAAGATTTTTTTTCCACTACGAAATCTTTCCCGAATTGGGGCAAACATTTTTTCTGGGTTTTTTTCAATTTCATGTTGCCACATTCCATATGCTTCAGCTGGAAAAACAGTTTTGCTGATTTCAAATGCGCCATCAATCTCTGAGATGTTCTTATATTCTACACGTGCACCGCTTTTAATTATCTTATCAATAGCGACATTAAAGCTATCATTTATTTCACCATCTACACCCTCAAAAAACATATTTTTAATAATTAAAAACTTAAAATTTTCAGGCCTATATTTTCTCAGTTTTTGAGGCTTTCCATTAATCATTCCGTTAAAAAGCAAATTGGTGTCATCAACATTTCTGCAAATGGGCCCAAGGGTATCAAAGCTAGGACAAAGCTTCAATACACCAGTTAAATCAATTAGATTATGGGTTGTTTTCAATCCTACTAGATTATTCCAGGCTGCAGGAATTCTAACAGACCCCCCAGTATCCGAACCAACTGATGCAAAACAATAATTTCTAGAAACAGATACTGCCGAACCCGATGAAGATCCTCCAGAAACAAGTTCCTCATTAAATGGGTTAGTGGGGGTCGCGGTGACGGGATTTAGACCAAGGCCTGAAAAAGCAAGCTCAGTCATATGAGTCTTACCCAAAATGATTGCTCCCTGGCATTGTAAATTATCTACAAAAGTCGCGTTATTCCTCGCTTTTTCTTTATTAGTTAGAGACGATCCACCGCCTGTTAGTTTTCCTTTTATATCGGCTAAGTCCTTTACTGATATTGGAATTCCATCAAGAGTCCCTCTTCTTAACCCAACTTTAGCTCTTTTTTTTGACTCTTTAGCTGAGGCTATAGCAGTTTTTTTATAGACTTCAGTAAATATGTCTTCTGACCTATGGTCACTTGATATTTTTTGCAAATAAAAACGAGTGAGTTCCTCTGGACATATCTGCCCATTCTCAATCAATCCGCTGACATCGTTAATTTTTTTATTTTTTAAATTCTCAAAGTCCATTTATTTGTCGGTTGGTTTTATTTACTTTTTAATATAATAAACTAGTTAAACTGTTTACTGAATACATTATTTTTTCAATCCAACTGGTGACTGATCTGCTTATGAAAACTTCAAAAAAAAGACAAATTGTTATAGCAGGTGCGGGTTTAATCGGAAGTACAATGGCGATAGCGCTTGCATCAAAGGGATTAGATGTAACAATTGTTGATGGAGCGTTAGAGGAAGATCGAATAAGGAGAAATAAGGGACGAACCTATGCGCTATCAAGAACCTCAAAGAATTTATTAATTAATCTCGGTCTATGGGAGCCAAAAAAATTAAACGTAAGTCCTATAGAAAATATCATGCTTTCGACGAGAAAGAATTCTGGTGACACGAAACGGCATTTGGTAGAGTTCAATAAAGAACCTCACGAGGCTGGCCCTTCGAGCTACATGATAGAAGACTTTTACTTGAGAAAAGTGCTTTATTCAGAGATTAATAGAAATGCAAAAATTCAATTGGTTAACTCCACAGAAGTAATTGAGGATCAGACAAATAGTTTCGAAACTAAAATCATGCTTTCTGACAACTCGTTGATAAGCACTGAAATATTTATCATTAGTGATGGTCGAGAGTCGGGCTTTGCGAAACGCCTAAATAAAAATTTTTTCAAAAAAAATTATAACCAATTAGCGATAGTTGGGAACCTGTCCCATGAAAATGAGCACAATTTTGTTGCCCACCAATTATTTTTGTCAGGTGGCCCGTTAGCTATACTTCCTCTCAAAGGGAAACGGGCAACTTTTGTTTGGAGTCTACCAATAGAACTTGGAGATAAAATAAGCAAATCTAATGATGAAAAATTTATAAATCATTTAAAGGATAACATTGGAGATATTTTAACGAACCTTGAATTGATAGGTGAAAAAAAAATATTCCCGCTTTATTTAAGGTTTCTGAGAGACACTATTGATAATAGAAAAGTTTTTATTGGAGACTCAGCTCAAGCAATTCACCCACTCGCTGGACAGGGTCTGAATCTAGGTTTAAGAGATGTTGCCTCTTTGGTGGATATCCTTTTGAAAGGTAAAAAATTAGGTTTAGATCTTGGTAGCAATGATCTTTTAAAACAATATGAATCATGGAGATCATTCGATAGGATATCTCTAGCAACCTATACGGATTTGATAAACACACTTTTCTCGAATGACAATTTTTATCTTAAAACTCTGAGAGAGCTTGGTATGAACGCTGTTAACAAATCTGATCTGTTAAAGAGTTTTTTTGTAAAGGAGGCAGCAGGTGAGTATGGAAATCTTCCTGCGCTTCTAAAACAATAAAGGTATTATCTAGGACTTCTTTTTGCTAGGATTCTTTGTAGTGTTCGTCTATGCATGTTCAATCTCCTAGCAGTCTCAGAGACATTTCTATTGCACAATTCAAATATCCTTTGAATATGTTCCCACTTTACCCTATCTGCTGACATCGGGTTAACTGGAGGAGGAGGTTTACTCTGGTCACTAAAAACAAGAGCGTTCAAAATATCATTAGCGTCTGCTGGCTTTGATAGGTAATCAATTGCACCTATTTTGACGGCAGCAACAGCTGTGGCTATTGCACCATAGCCGGTAAGTACTACGATTTTCGATTTTGGGTTTATGTTTCTTATACTTTCGACAGCATCTAAGCCAGTTCCATCACTTAGCCTAAGGTCAATTATCGCGTAGTTGGGACAGTCACTTTCTATAATTCTACTAAATTCTGCCATAGAACTGGCGGGAAAAACGTTAAAACCCCGCTTTTCCATTGCCACACTTAATCTTTTTAAGAACGGTTGATCGTCGTCCAATATGAGTAGAGAATTATTCTCGTCGATTTTGTAATTACTTTCATCCAACATCTACATATGCCCCTCTTTGTGGATAATATGTTCCAAAATTACTCTCCGTCAAACATTTTCCTAAGTGTTATTATTTAGCATTTAATGAAACCAATTATTTTTACAAGAATTTTATAAAGAGTATGTTAGATATTATTTAGTATTCAATACTTAAACTTTGAAAATGATAAATTTAATTAAAAGGCAAATCTATTTAGATGCAAGTTGGATTAAGCCTAAAACTCTGGTAAATTTACGCTGGCTGGCGATAGCTGGACAAGGAACTGCAATAGCAGTTACTGATCTGGTACTAGGCCTAACCTTTAATGTTGAGGCATGTCTCACAATAATTTTATTTTCCTGTATCGTTAATCTTACTTGTAGCATTTATTTCAGAACAGAAAAGCGATTATCAGCTTTGAAGACATTTTTATTTCTCTCTTTTGACTTGACTCAAATTTCATTATTACTTTATTTTTCTGGTGGAATAAGCAATCCCTTTTCAATGCTTATAATTGTACCAGCTATTGTATCTGCATCTTCGCTACCAATAATTTATCTTATTGCTCTTGGAGTAATGACATTTTTATGCATATTGCTATTGAGCTTAAAAAATTTTTCTATTCTGGACAGCTCAGGACATATATTGGCGCCTCCAGAGATTTTATTAGTTGGTTTCTCAGCTTCGTTAATAATTACCGTGACATTTTTAGGCAGTTATGTGAGAAGAATATTTTTGGATAATTCAAATATGAATAAAGCCCTTCAGGCCACTCAAGTTGCTTTAGAGAAAGAAAGAAAACTTACGGCCTTGACAGGTGTAGTTGCCGCTTTAGGTCACGAATTAGGTTCTCCTCTGGCAACGATTAAATTGGCCTCATCGGAGATTCTTAGTGAAATTGATAGCGACAGCCCCATCTATCATGATATAAAATTAATATACGAACAAATTGATAGATGTAAGACAATTCTTTCGGATATGGGGTCACTTGGAAAAGATGATCAATATGTAAAAATTATTGATTTTTTCACACTTCTTTTTGAAGCTAGCCAGCCTTATAAATCCTTTGATAAGCAAATAATTTTCAGACTTAACGGAGTGAGTCAAAGTCATGAGGGCATTTCAATAAAAGAAAAAATGATACCTTTGGTTAAAAGAGAGCCTGAACTGATACATGGTATAAGAAATATTGTCCACAATGCACTGAAATTTTCTAAATCCCTTGTTGATATAAATTTGATAATTAACTCTAGAAAAATAAATTTAGAGATAACCGATGACGGCGAAGGGTTTCCTAATGATATTACAAATATGATTGGAGAACCATTTCTAAAGAAAAGTAATTTTTATTTAATGGAGGTAAAGAATAGAACATCCGAAGAAGGAATGGGTCTTGGTTTATTCATAGCAAATATTTTATTGGAGAAAACAAATGGGCGGTTGAAATTCTCAAATATGAAACAAATCGAAACTGATGGTAAAAAACGAATAACAGGGGCAAAAGTTGAGATTTCTTGGGAAAGGTCATCTATCGAAGTCTTGCAATGGGACAAGAAAGCTAAAATGAAGGAGAACCCCAGAAATGTTAGCTGAGCCCTTTATTATGTTACATGCATTTGATTTGGAACTCCTTGATTTAGGTGAGATAGCAGAAATTTTTGCAGAAAATACAGAAAATGGTGACTTGCTACTTCTTTCCGGCAAGGTCGGTGCTGGAAAGACGGAGTTTGCTAGACTATTTATTAAAGCGAATGCGAAAAAGGAAAATTTAGATATTGAAGAAGTTTCGTCACCAACATTTTCGTTGATTCAAAGCTATGAATTTAAGTGCCGTAAAATTTCACATATTGATCTTTACAGGGTTAAAAGTGAGTTGGAGCTATTCGAGTTGGGGATTCCAGATGTCTTTGATAGTCAGATTACTATTTTAGAATGGCCAGAAATTTTAGAAAAAGAAAACCTTCCTCGGTATGTGAGAATAAAAATACTGGAAACAAAAAAGCTTAAAAAGTATAGAAACGTTGAAGTTGCATTTTTTGGAGATGGGTGGGATGATTTGGTTGGCGCTTTAATTGGCAGTAGATATTTTAATAAGTAAAATATTTAGAATAAGAAAACATGGATTTAATTTTTTATGATTTTGAAACAACTGGTAGAGATCCACATTGGGATCAAATTCTTCAGGTCGGAGCAACTAAAGTCTCCAAAGAGTTTAATGAGATAGACGCATTTGAATATAGATGTAGATTAAAGCCAGGACTAATACCGAGCCCTTTCGCTCTCGCAGTAAATAACACCGATTACGCCAAACTAATAAAAACGGAATGTTCGCACTACGAGATGCTTAGAAAGCTAGAAGAAAAGTTTATTAAATGGTCACCTTCAATATTTATAGGTTATAACAGCATAAAATTTGATGAGGAATTCTTAAGACACTCATTATTCAGGGCTCTTCTTGACCCATATTTGACAAGTAGGAATAATAACCATAGGGCTGATTTACTAGATCTATTACGAACCGTTGATTTTTTTTTCCCGACTACTATTAATGTCCCTACTAACGAAAAAAAGAAGAAGACTTTTAAGCTAGATCAAATAGCACCAGCAAATGCCATTAATCACCTTGCCCATGATGCGTTTGGTGATGTTATGGCTACAAAAAAATTGGCACAACTTATATCCAAAAGACAACCTAGTTTTTGGCGATCATTTTTAGAAGGCGCAAATAAATCACGGGTGTACAATACCCTTTCGGAAGAGAAAATAGTATTTCTATGCCAAACATTTTACGGAAAAACAACGCCTATTTCAGGAACTTTTCTGTTCAGTCATCCTGTTTATAATTTCCCAGTTCTCTTTGATCTAAATTACGACCCTCAGGATTTAATTGAACTAAATTTAAAGGATTTAAGAGCTATTTATATTTCCGGCCAAAAATTTCTTAAATTTGTAAATCCGAACAAAGGTCCAATATTGCTAAAAAAAAAGCAAGTTGAAGATAGTTGGTTTTTCAACTCAATAAATATAAATGAATTCCAAAAAAGATCTGAGGTCTTAGAGAAGGCCACATTTTTTAAACAAAATTTAACGTCAATGCTTATGGATATTGCAGAGGAGAATAAACAAGAAAAAGAATTAATTGGATCACAAGAAGATATTATGGCAGAGGAAACATTGTATATTGGTGGATTTCCGAGCCATAAGGACCAAAAACTGAAACAACAGTTTAAGAATGAGAATTGGTCAAATAGATATAAATTATGCCAGGAATTTTCTGATAAACGCTTTTCTTATTTTGGTCTGAGGCTTATTTATGAGGAGTGCCCTCAAACCTTACCATTAAGTGTAAGAGACAAAATTGAGCGCTCGGTTGAAGATCAATTAACAAGTACTAACAAAGAGAAATGGAAAACTTGTGACGATTTTGACAAAGAGATTGAAATTATTGAAAACGACTCTAATACTAAAGTTAGAGAGTTTGTTTTTGAACTCAACGATATCAGAAATCATTTTAAAGAGACTTATTATCAAAAAAGGATAAAAAACTAGGAGTAAACCATGGCAACATTTAACGTAACGGATGAAACTTTTGAAGAACAAGTGATAAAGAGCTCGGTTCCTGTAGTAATCGATTTTTGGGCTGAGTGGTGCGGGCCATGTAAACAAATAGGACCAGCTCTGGAAGAGTTGTCTGAGGAATATGGAGAAAAAATTAAGATTGCAAAAATCAATGTTGATGAAAACCCCAATAGTCCAAGCAAATTGGGTGTTAGAGGTATTCCAGCACTCTTCATATTTAAAAATGGAGAGATGATCTCGTCTAAAATTGGGGCGGCACCTAAGACAGATTTAAAAAACTGGATTGACGAAAGCACCTAGATTTCAATCCCATTCTCTTTCAAAGCTTGTCCCGCCAAGTATAAGGAACCACAGATTAAAATTGAAACTTGCGGCGCTAAACCTTCATCTTGAGAACAAATATTTTTAATAGCATCGCGAATGCTATTCGCTGAATAGATTTTTTTCCAACCTACTTCTTTAGCACTTGAAACGGCCACTGTTTTAATTAGTGATGAAGATTGACTATCAATTTCAACTATACTTAGAGATGAGGCTACGGCCACTAAATTTCTTAAAAAAGATCTATGATCTTTATGTTGAAGGCAACCAAAAATGATATGGAGGTTTTTTTTATTAATAAAACCCACACTCTTACTTAGTTGAATGCTAGCGTCTTCATTATGGCCTCCATCGATCCATAATTTATTATTAATGTTATATTTTTTTATCAATTCAAATAAAGTTCCGTTATTTATCTCTTGGAGCCTAGCTGGCCAGTAAGTAGATGTTAACCCCTCACATATGTGTTTTTCGGGGACCTTTAAATAAGTAAGTGTAGAAATAGCAGTCATTGCATTGCTGATTTGGTGTG
The DNA here is from genome assembly GCA_902596985.1 of uncultured Alphaproteobacteria bacterium. Taxonomy (GTDB): domain Bacteria; phylum Pseudomonadota; class Alphaproteobacteria; order Rhodobacterales; family Rhodobacteraceae; genus CACIJG01. The sequence goes on along the minus strand of CACJWR010000001.1, from coordinate 130,953 downwards.
TGCCAATTAAGTTAGGAAAAGGGTATTCGATTTTTTTATTGTTGATTTTTTGAATAATCGATTTCCTTGAACTAGAAACGGTAAAACTTTCCGCCGACCAGATAACATTACTATTATTTGATACGCATTTCGCTTCAAGTATTCTTTCTACTATTGGAGATTGGTTTGAGATTATAGTAGGAGTGTTTTTCTTAATTATACCAGCTTTAGCGGCAGCAATCTTTTTTATTGAACTTCCCAAATACTCCTTATGATCGAAGGATATTGGCGTAATAATTGAGGCTACGGGGTTTTGGATAACGTTAGTAGCATCAAACTCTCCGCCCAGTCCAACCTCTAAAAGAGTATAGTCAGCAGATGCTCTTGAAAATGCAAGAAAAGCAGCACAGGTGGTTATTTCAAAAAATGTTATTGGCTGAGAGTTATTTGCCTCTTCGCACTCACTAAGAACTTCTTTTAATGCATCTTCACTTATCCTTTTGTCCCCTATCTCAATTCTCTCATTAAAGCTCACCAAATGTGGTGAAGTATAGGTATGTGTCCTAAACCCACTTCTTTGCAACCCTGATTTAATCATAGCAATAGTAGAACCTTTTCCATTAGTTCCAGCCACATGTATTACAGGAGGTATCGACTTTTCGGGATTACCCAATTTCCTTAAAAGTCTTTTTACTCTGTCTAATTTAAGATCAATTATTTTGGGGTGAAGTAATTCCAGCCTTTTAAGAATCTCGTCCATTAGGCCCATCAGACTCTGTAATATTTCCCCTAATAGGTGGAGGTTGATTTTTTAATAGATAGATTAATTTTATCAGCTCTTCTCTCAAAAATTTTCTCGATACCACTTTATCAAGCATGCCATGGTCTAACAAATACTCTGATCTCTGAAATCCCTCTGGTAGTCTTTCCCTAATTGTTTGCTCAATCACTCTTGGTCCAGCAAAGCAAATAAGTGCATTTGGTTCTGCTATTTGCACATCTCCCAGCATTGCATAAGACGCTGTAACTCCTCCAGTCGTCGGGTTTGTTAATACAACTATATAGGGAAGTTTGGCATCTCTTAACATTTCAATAGCGACTGTTGTTCTTGGCATTTGGATCAGCGATAAAACACTTTCTTGCATTCTGGCACCACCAGCAGCAGCAAATAAAATAAAGGGAGATTTATTTTTCACCGCTCTTTTTACCCCTTCTAAAATCGCGTTTCCTACGGCCATACCCATAGAACCTCCCATAAACTTAAAGTCTTGACAGGCTATTACCGTTTTCATGCCTCCTAATTGACCTTCAGAAATTGAAATTGCTTCTTTTTGACCAGTACTTCTTTGTGCATCTTTTATTCTATCAGTATATTTTTTTGTATCTTTGAAATTCAAAGGATCCTGTTCTGGAGCGTCATAATCAATTTCCGAGTATAAGCTGTCGTCAAATAATGACTTGAAGCGGTCCTTAGGAGACATGTACATATGATAGTTACAACTTGGGCACACATTGAGATTTTGGCTAAATTCTTTATGAAATATCATCGAGTTGCAGCTCTCGCATTTTACCCACAATGTCTCAGAGCTACCTTTACGTGAAAATATTGCATTGATTTTTGGCCTAACAAAGTTAGAGATCCAATTCATTTTATATACCAGTTTTTTTTATATAATGACTATTGCTAAACTAAAAAATATTATTATACAAAAGAAAAATAAACCAACTGTTTTTTCTAAGATAAATAGTAGGTACACTAGACTAGTTATATTGGAGATTTTGTCTTGAAAAATTTAAGCAGATTGCTCGGAGGTTTTTATCTTTCGGTGTTTTTGAGTGGTTGCTTATCAATTGGGTCAGGACCACTGACAAATTCTATTTCTATACCTACTGGTCAAATTAAGTTAAAACATAAACTTCCAAGGGGTTTTTGTTTGGATCGAAGCGCTAATAGCTCCACAGGGTTGCGAGAAACATTAGTCGTCACTAATTGCATAGAAGTAAATAATGGTGATAAACTCTATTTTAGTCGTAGACCAATTGACACGATAGTTAATATCACATTCACCCAGTCGAGAGTTCCAAAAAAAATTTCTCAAAAAAAATATTTATCGGAAATTGCTAAACAAATCGAGTTCAAGAAATTTACTGCCGCATTTAGAAATAAGAAGCTTATTTACGGTGAAAAGAAGTTACAAAATAAATTTTTCTATGTGAACTTTCAGATGGTTAATGCCTCAAAACGAAAAGAGTTTGTTAGAAAATATTTTTTCTTGGTAGATAACAAAATGGTAGTAATGACAATTGTATCTTTTCACAGCCCTAGGAAAAGTACATATTCTTCATTTGAGAGCTTTATTAAAAAACTAAGCAAACCTAGTTCTTAAATTGTTCAGTTGCCTTTACCAAGGCTGCTGTGATTCCTGGCTCTGACATTGCATGACCTGCTTTTGATACCATAACTAAATTCGAATTTGGCCATAATCTGTGAATTAACTCGGCTGTTCCAGGAGGACAGATCATATCATATCGTCCTTGAACTATTATCGATGGTATATCCTGTATTTTATGCATATTGTCTCTAATTTGTTGTGATTTACTTAAAAACCCAAGGTTCTTGAAATAATGGTTTTCAATCCTCGCAAAAGCTCTTGCATAATCAGTTGAGGGACTAGAACCAAATCCAGGACTTTCGAGATTAGCAAGAGCATTCTCCCAAGCTGTCCAAGCTCTTGCAAATCGACCTTGTTCTGTAGGGGAAGATCCAAACAATCTTGAGTGATAGCCTTTAATTATATTTTTCTGCTCTTTTAGAGGGAGCATGTCCCTAAAAGCTCGCCATGCTTCAGGCCAAAACATGCTTGCTCCACCCTCTTTGTAAAACCAGTCTAACTCAGACTCGGTCATAGTAAATACTCCTCTGAGGATAATTTTGCTAACCATTTCAGGATGAGTTTGAGCATAGATTAGAGACAGGGCAGCGCCCCAGCTACCTCCAAACAAAACCAACTTACTTATTCCGAGCTTTTTTCTTATACCCTCCATATCTGATATAAGATGCCATGTAGTGTTATTTTCCACTGAGGCGTAAGGTTTGGATCTTCCGCAACCCCTTTGATCAAAAAGAACAATGTAGTATGCGTCAGGATCAAAAAACCTACGCATTGTGGGGCTGCAGCCGCCACCTGGTCCGCCATGCACAACCAAAACAGGTATGCCGTTAGGGTTGCCGCATTCTTCATAATACACCTTGTGCCCATCACCACTATCAAGAAAACCTTTTCTAAATGGCTCTATCTCAGGAAACAAATAAGCTCTTTGTTTGTTGGGTCGGGAAATATTTTGTTCAGGCATGCTTGAGACTTAAAAAAAAAAGTATATATCTACTATGGCATGTGTATAGGAACAATTCAATGAAAAGAGCATCATCGATTAATGCGGGGGAAGTTGCAAAGTTCGAGAAATTAGCAAACGAGTGGTGGGATGCAGAGGGTAAGTTCAAACCACTTCATATGTTGAACCCATGTAGATTAGAATTTATAACAGACCACCTATCTCTTTATTTTCAAAAAGATATGGTCCTCGATAAAGAGCCCTTGAAGGGAGTTAAAGTTTTAGACATAGGTTGTGGCGGGGGCTTGTTGTGCGAACCAATGGCCAGACTAGGTGCAGAAGTCCTTGGCATTGATGTAGTGGAAAAAAATATTAAGGTTGCATCGTTGCATGCAAAAAAAATGAATCTTGACATAAAGTATCGCCATATCTCTGCGGAAGACCTTTTAAGAGAGAAGACGGCATTTGATGTGATTCTCAATATGGAAGTCATTGAGCATGTAGAAAACCCAGGTTTTTTTATAGAGATTTGCTCAAATCTGCTCAATAGCGGTGGTCTAATGTTTTGTTCAACAATAAATAAGAACTTAAAAAGTTACCTTTTCGCGATTCTTGGTGCTGAATATGTAATGCAGTGGTTACCAAAAGGAACGCACGATTGGAATAAATTCATCAAACCAAATGAATTAAAAAAGTTATTTTTTAATTCCGATCTAAAAGTAAAAGACACAAAAGGGTTTGTATTTAATCCAATATCCTGGGGATGGGAGCTATCAAAAAGCGACTTTACAGTCAATTACGCAGTTTGTGCTACGAAATCACACTCTAATCTAGCTTAATAACGCTATTCCAGAGCTCATCCAAAACATCTATTTTGTCTTGATCAAACTTAGCTAAATGTTTCCAATATTTACCATTTTCAACAAAGTAACCTAATTTTTCTTCCCACTGGAGTGCTCTTTTTAGTAACTTGGTGTTAATCTCTCTTGGTGAGCTGTCTTTAGTTATATTTTCTAAACTACTACGTCTAAAAACTAAGTTACTGCCAGGCCCTTTGGAAAGATTAAAAATTGCGCAACCTTGAGATGTAGCAATAGCCTCTAGGCGAGCAGACTTGGCCTTTAAATTTTTTAATGTTGGGTCTTTTCTAAGAGGGTCTGGCTTACCTCTTCCATAAAAATGCGTAACTTTCCCATCATAAACCATATCGCAACCTATATATGCTATCGCTTTGGGTTTGAAATACCCTAGAGCCCAATATCCGGCGGTAAAAGACATTGTTCCACCAGAATAAACGAATCCTCCATACTTGTTTTGTATTGGGACATATTGGTTAGAACTTATTAGTCTTTTGTCCCTATTTTTAATAGGTCTTCTGTTTTCTGGAAAATCATCAGGAAATATACAAAAATCCCAATCATTTCTTATATTCCATGCATTATTTATAGCTACTATCGCCCCAAAAAGCTCTTTCTTTAAATTTTTTGCCTCTAAAGCGTCTGGGGCGCTTCCAATTATTAGGATAAGCAAAAGTGCACCTCCTAAACTCTATTTTTTTCGATTGACTCTCGAAAGCTTCTTAAATCGCCTAATAAACTTTTCTTGGTTAAGTGATCGGTTCTTTGTATTATTTCATCTAATATAGGCTTTATGGATTTCATAGCATAATTCCTAGCAGCTATTCCACTTTGACTTATTGAAATACGTTTTTTCCTGGCATCATTCCAGTCAGGGCGAACATGGATGTACCCTAGTTTTTCGAGTTTGGTTAAAGTATTAGTCATAGCTCCTTTAGTAACATGAAAACTTCTTGCCAATTGCAAAGGGGTTTTTTCTGCTTTCGAGCCAGAAAAATGATTTAAAACAGAAAAGCTGGATATATTTAAATCCTTAGGTAGAGCATTATCAAGTTTGTTTCGAGCTAATTGTTCTATAGTGGCTATCTCACTAAGTAGAATTAATAAATTCATATCTTTATTGTTGAATTCTAGCATAAAAACACGCTAATGATTGCACAGAAAAAGTTGGTATCTCCATCATAAAATATTTTTGGATCAACAATCAATGTTATTTGATATAAATCGAGTTAAAGAAAATAAAATCAGATCAAGAGAATCGAGGTCAAGGAGCTTTCTTTTAAAGAGAGTATTCGGTGATCTTGAAAATCGTATTTTAGATTTACCCAAGGGTTGGAAGTATGGTCTGATTGAAGGATGTAGAAAAAATGACCTTAAAGAGTTGAGCAAAATTAATAAAGTAACCATCTCGGAACTTAGCCACGATATTACTAAAACTCAATCACTTGATTTGTATGCAAATCTGATGCAACTACATTGGTCTAATGACCCATATAGTGATTTTTTTGAAAAAATTAAATTTTTAAAATCTGAAGGTCACTTTATGTGTTGCTTATTTGGATCAGAGACGCTCAATGAACTTAGAGATTCGTTCTTCAAAGCTGAAATGAAAATATTTGGAGCAGCGAGCCCAAGAATTTCTCCATTACCTGAAATACGAGATGTAGGTAATTTGGCTACAAAGATTGGTCTCAATAACTGTGTAGTCGATAGAGATATAATTAGGGTCAGTTATAAGAGTATAATAGATTTGTTTTTGGATATTAAAGAAATGGGTGAGACAAACGCAATTCTTGAGCGGCGTAAAAGTTTAACGACCAAAAACCTAGTTCAGGAGGTTGAAAAATTTTACTTTAAAAATTTTACAGATAAAAAATCAAAAAAGGATGTTCACACTATAAATGCAACTTTTGAAATAATTTTCCTATATGGAAGGAAATAGCAGAATTAAGATCGAAAATGATTTGATATTTTTGAGGTATACCTTAGTTAATTCGTATCGAGAGAAATTGAGATGAATGTAAAAAAGTCAAATATTCCAAAAGAGCATCCTCAGATTTTAGAACAAAAAGTCGGGGTAATTATTGGTAATTTGGGTACACCTGATGCCACAGACTATTGGTCTATGAGAAGATATCTCAAAGAATTTCTTTCTGATAGGAGAGTAATTGACTACTCTCCTTGGGTATGGAAACCAATATTAAACTTAATTTTGCTAAGAAGACCATTCTCCTCTGGTGAGGCATATAAAGAGATTTGGAACAACGATGAAAATGAAAGCCCACTGCTGACAATTACAAAGGCTCAAACAAAAAAACTGAGAGCTAGGTTCGATAAAGCGTATGGTGATAAAGTTTTAGTAGATTTTTGTATGAGATATGGAAATCCTTCTACAGATAACGTGGTAAAAAAAATGGTATCTAAAGGATGTACAAAAATTCTTTTTTTTCCACTCTATCCACAGTATGCAGCACCAACAACTGCTACTGCTAATGATCAAGTATTTAGATCACTAATGAATCTTAATTGGCAGCCTTCTATAAGAACAGTATCGCCATATTTTGATAACTCTAATTTTATCAATGCCATTTCAGAGTCAATAACGACCGCTTATAAAAACTCAAAAATAAAGCCTGAGCATCTAGTGATATCTTATCATGGCGTTCCCGAAAGATATCTAATGAATGGAGATCCTTACCACTGCCAATGCCAAAAAACGACCAGGCTTATTAGGGAAAAGCTCAAGTGGAAAGAGAGCGAATTAACAACGGCATTTCAGTCTAAATTTGGTCCCGAGAAGTGGGTAGGACCAGCCACCGTCGATCTCGTAGCAGATTTAGCCAAATCTGGTAAGGAAAACATTGCAGTCGTAGCTCCCTCATTTTCTTCCGATTGTGTTGAAACATTAGAAGAGATATGTGGCGAAATTTCAGAAAGTTTTATTGAGGCTGGCGGAAAAAATTTTTTATACATCCCATGTCTCAACGATGAAAAAATACATATTGATATGCTTTTCAACATAATCAAAAATGAGTTGCTAGGTTGGATATAGCTTAAGCTTCCTTTTCTACTTCATTTCCTGTGCTTTGATTTATAACTTTCATTGATAGTTTGCTTTTCCCTCTGTCATCAATACCCATTAACTTAACTTTTACATTCTGTCCTTCAGTCAAAACATCTTTTGGGTGGTTTACTCTTTCTTCTGATATTTGGCTTACATGAACAAGACCGTCTCGTTTTCCATAGAAGTTGACAAAAGCTCCGAAGTCCATCAGCTTCACAACTTTTCCTTCATAGACTTGACCAACAATAGGGTCTTCAACGATTTCAGCTATCATTTTTCTGGCTGTATCTAGGCTCTCTTTGTTTGAAGATGCTATTCTTACTAATCCTTCATCATTTATATCAACTTTAGCGCCCGAAACCTCGACGATTTCTTTTATCACTTTTCCTCCGCTTCCAATAACTTCGCGAATTTTATCGCTTGGAACAGTTAGTGACTCAATTTTAGGTGCATATTTCGAAAACTCAGATGGAGCCGACAAAGATTTAGCCATTTCTCCTAAGATATGCAAACGAGCTTCCTTGGCTTGATCTAGAGCTTTTTCCATAATTTGAGGAGTAATGCCTGCAACTTTTATATCCATTTGCAAAGACGTTATCCCAGCCTCTGTTCCAGCGACTTTAAAGTCCATGTCACCAAGATGATCTTCATCCCCCAAAATGTCTGTTAGAACGGCAAACTTTTTTCCTTCTAGTATTAATCCCATAGCGACACCAGCTACGGGTGCTTTAAGGGGTACCCCAGCATCCATCATTGAAAGAGATGATCCACAAACAGTTGCCATTGAAGAGGATCCATTGGATTCAGTAATTTCTGATACGACTCTTACAGTATAAGGGAAATCATCAGACGAAGGTAATACTGCTTGTAAGGCCCTCCAAGCAAGTTTTCCGTGGCCTATTTCTCTACGGCCTGGGCCAGCCATTCGACCGCATTCTCCGACCGAGTATGGTGGAAAGTTATAGTGCAGCATAAAATTTACCCTACCTTCTTTATGTAAGGCATCAATTATCTGTTCAGAATCCCCGGATCCCAACGTTGTGACTACTAGCCCTTGAGTTTCACCCCTAGTAAATAGTGAAGAACCGTGTGCTCGTGGCAATAAACGAGTTTCCGTCTCTATCGATCTAACCGTTGTTAAATCTCTACCATCTATTCGAGTACCATTATCTAGAATATTGTTTCTAACAATCTCAGACTCTAGTTTTTTTATGAGTTCACTCACTTCAGTACCTTGATTTTCTTCATCAGACAGGGAACTTTTGATCTTCTCTATCGCTGACGCCACTGAAGCTTGTCGTTCTTTTTTTTCAGATATTTCAAAAGCTTTCTTTAGATCTTTGGCTCCCGCTTTGGATATCTTGTTATATAATTTGTCATTAAGTTGATACTCAAAAGAAAAGGGTTCGTTTGCAGCCTCTTTTGCCAGATCAATGATCATATCAATTACTGGTGCCATCTGTTCATGTCCGAACTTTACCGCTCCTAACATTTCTTTTTCCGATAATTCGTAAGCCTCGGATTCTACCATCATTACTGCATCTTTGGTTCCAGCAACGACAAGATCAAGTCTTTGATCATTGTTTTCTTTTAAATTATCCATATCATCTACCGAAGGATTGAGAACATAAGAGTCATTTACAAAACCTACTCTAGCAGCTCCGATTGGACCGAGAAAAGGAGCTCCTGAAAGTGTTAAGGCCGCAGAGGCTGCTATCATTGCTACTATATCGGGGTCGTTCTCCAGGTCATGACTGAGAACCGTACATGTTACTTGTACTTCGTTTTTAAACCCCTCGACAAATAAGGGTCGTATCGGCCTATCGATCAAACGGCTGGTCAAAGTTTCTTTTTCTGTCGGTCTAGCTTCTCTTTTAAAAAACCCTCCTGGAATTTTCCCCGCAGCATAATACTTTTCTTGATAATTAACCGTTAAGGGAAAGAAATCTTGGTCAGCCTTTGACTCCTTTGAGAATACAACGGCAGCCATTACTACTGTTTCACCATATGTTGCTATTACGGTCGAGTCTGCTTGTCTAGCTATCTTGCCAGTTTCTAGTATTAACTTATCGTGTCCCCACTCAATAGTCTTCTTTATTTCATTAAACATATCTTGCCTTTGTTTTGGTAAATTTTATGGACAAAAAACGGAATATTTTATCTTCTTATTTCCAGTCTTTTAATTAGTTCTTTGTAGCGATTCTCGTCTTTCTCTCGCACATAGTCCAAAAGTTTTCGTCTTAAAGAAACCATTTTCAAAAGGCCTCTTCTAGAATGATTATCTTTTTTATGAGTTTTGAAATGCTCTGTTAAATTGACAATTCTCTTGGTCAATATAGCTACCTGAACTTCAGGTGAGCCAGTATCTCCCTTTTTTGTTGCGTAGTCTTCAATTAAAGTTTTTTTATCTTCTTGCGTAATCGACATCGTTATTCTCCATTTTTCTACCCTACCAGGATGTCGTCCAGTTAGGATTAGTTGTTTGGATAGTTATTAGTGTGATTTTACAAAAAAATAAAGAAAAAAATAAATAATACTGAACTACTTGTTTTATTCTTTTTTTTTATTGTAATGGTTAAGTGTTAAGTTTTCTTCTTACTTTCAAAAATGAGCCATCCTTGAAAAGAATGGCTGCAACTCTTCCTTTATATTTTGCGATGAGCTCTTCTCCTTCGATTAGACTAATGGTCGTTGGACATTCTATTGGTTGACCATTTTCCAGCTGTTTTAAATCATCCATAGGACATTCAAAAATTTTTAGGTTTGGCATGCCTATATCGATGGCTTTTAAATTTGACTCTAAACTCTCTTTAGAAAGGTCTAATAATTTGGACAGATGACATGCCTCTGTAACTTTAAAAGGGCCATACTCTAGGCGACTCAAGTTTCCTACGTATCCGAAACACCCAATGAAATCACCTATATCTCTTGCAATGGATCGTACATACCCACCCTTGCTACATTCAAAGTGAACAATGGCTTTACCACTTTCATCGTAAGATTGTAATGAAAGCTCATATACCTTTATACTTCTTGCAGAAAGCTGGAAATTCTCGTTAGCTTTAAAACGTTTGTAAGCTCTTTTTCCCTCAACTTTTACGGCTGAGACTTTAGGGGGGATTTGAAAGATGACCTCTGAATAATAGTTAAGTGCATCCAATATTTCATTTTTTCTTGGAACGTAGAATGAGGTTTTGAGACCGTTTCCAGAAGCGTCATCAGTGTCAGTTTTAACACCATACAAAAAAGTAGCTTCATACTTTTTTTTTGATTTAAGAAGATATGGAATGGCCTTAGTGGCTTCACCTAATGCTAATGGTATCAATCCTGTAGCGTCAGGATCCAGAGTTCCAGCATGACCAATCTTTGTTGGGTTCATTTTTCTTTTTAAAACTCTAACGACGTCGGCAGATGTAATGCCTGCCGGTTTATTCACTAAGAGCCATCCGTTGAATATATTCTTGTGCACTGCCTACCTAATCTTTTTCAAGAGCTCTAAAAATTTTGTTAGTTTTTTCTATTTGTTCAAATAGTGTGTCTTCTTTAAACCTTAAATCCGGTAAATATTTTAAAGACACCTCTTTTCCAAGAGCGTGCCTGATGGCATTTTTATTTTTACCGAGAAAAGCAGTTAGGTCCTGAGCGTCTATATCATCTAAGGGAAGAACGTATACTGTTGCTATTTTGAGGTCTGCTGAGCAACGTACCTCAGTAACCGATGCTGAATAAATTTTCCTATCCTGATCGTAAAAGTTAGAGTCAATTAATATTTTCGCAATGTTTCTTTTAATTAATTCGGAGACCCTCAGTTGTCTTTGAGAAGCCTCGTCTCCAAACCTACCTTTATTTTTTCTTTTTTGCATATTAGCTTCATCCAGTATAACGATTGGTCTATACTAACTACTAAAATTAAATTGGAGATTATTCAATTATTTGTTGAGGAAAAATATGAAAAATCGTTTCAAGGTAAGTGTTTTAGGAGCTTCAGGTCGAATGGGATCTAAAATAATAAAAAAAATTACTGAATCTTCCACCATAGACCTAAACTTTGTTGTGGAGCATAAAGGGCACGGTTGGATAGGACAAGATTGTGGGGAAAAACTTCTAGGTAGACCTAATAATATTTTGATAACGGATGATTTAAAATTAGCTTTAGAGGGTGCAGAAGCTGTTATCGATTTTAGCACCCCAGATACCTCTTTGGAGTGCGTCAAAGTTTGCGCACAGACCGATACTGCCCACGTAATTGGTACAACTGGCTTTGACCTAGGACAAGAAAATGAGATTAGCGAGTACGCAGAGAGAGTAGTGATTGTTAAGGCAGGAAATATGAGCCTAGGAATTAATGTGTTAACCAGCTTAGTCGAGAAGATTTCATCTTCTCTAGACCTAGATTTTGATATAGAAATTTTGGAAATGCATCATCGAGATAAGGTTGATGCACCATCTGGAACTGCTTTAATGCTAGGTGAAGCGGCAGCTAGAGGTAAAGGGAAAGGCCTGCCAGAATTGAGAGTAGCAGTACGTGACGGTATATCAGATGGTCGAGAAAAAGGCTCAATAGGTTTTGCTTCCCTCAGGGGTGGTGGCGTAGTGGGTGAACACGAAGTTTCTTTTACATCTGACTCGGAACGAATATCTATTAAACATGAAGCATTCTCCAGAGATATTTTTGTAAACGGAGCAATAAAAGCAGCCTTGTGGTCTAAAGAAAAGGATCCGGGTCTATATGACATGTTAAATGTTTTAAACTTGAGGTAGTTAAATACATGAAACCCAATCTCAAAATTTTAGTTTTTTTACTGATATTTAGCTTGCCGTCAGTTGTATTGGGCAACACGTTTACTAATTGTGGAGGGGATTTTAGTGTTTTTTTAAAAAAGACAGCTAGGTATGCAACTGGTATCGGTATAAGCACTGAAGTAGTAAAAAAAACCATTAGACGAGCAAAATTTAACCCGGCCATTATTAAACTTGATAGAAAACAAAGAAGTTTCAAATTGAGCTTCCTAGATTTCTCCAAAAGAGCAATAAATGATTACAGATTGGTAAACGGGAAAAAACAATTCAAAAAATATCAAACTGTTTTTAATAAAGCCTTAGCTGTATATGGAGTGCCAAAAGAAGTAATTACGGCTTTTTGGGCTATGGAGACTGATTTTGGAGCCGTTCAAGGAAATTTTAATACACTTAATTCCTTAGCTTCCCTGGCATTTGATTGTAGAAGACCCGAGCTCTTTCAGCCTGAATTCATTGCAGCAATGCAATTGATTGAGCGTGGAGATATTGATTACGATACAACAGGAGCTTGGGCAGGAGAAATAGGGCAAGTTCAGATGTTACCGCAGGATATCTTGGAATTTGGTATTGACGGTAACAAGGACGGCCAGATTTCTTTAAAGGAAACTCCTGAGGATGCCATTTTAACAGCTGCCAATTTGATAAACCATATGGGTTGGGCAAAGGGGGAGTCTTGGTTAGAGGAAGTGATATTACCGAAAGACTTTTATTGGGAATTAGCTGGATTTGGAAGGGGAAGAGCTCTTAAGGATTGGGAAAACTTAGGCCTAAAATTAAGAAAAGAAAAATTGAAAATAGATGAAAACCTTTATTCAACGCTCTTATTGCCCCAGGGAAAGAAAGGCCCAGCATTTCTGGCATTTAAAAATTTTGAAGTTTATTTGAAATGGAACGATAGCTTCATCTATACCGTAACAGCTGCTCACTTAGCTAAAAGACTTGGTGGAACAAAAAAATATAAGCATAACAACCCATCTGATATTTTAGATATTGAAGAAATGATAAAATTACAAAACGTTCTAAGATCTAAAGGGTATGATGTTGGAAAAGTAGATGGAATATTAGGTGCAAAGACTAGACAGGCTGTTAGGTTGGTTCAATTAGAATTTGGACTTTCAGCAGACAGTTGGCCGACTAAAGAGCTCCTTAGAAAGCTCCTAATAAATTAGCTAAATGTTTTGAATAAAATATTTGAACCCAGTATCCACAACTTTTTCCGAAGCTTTTTTTTTGTTCATAATTACAGAGCGATGATTTTTCTCAAGGTGTTCTGTTTTTCTAATCGTTGCCGCACATCGGTAAATATGGCATATTTTATGGGCCCAAATTTTATATTCCGGCATGTATGTAAAACGTTGGAATATCCCTTCTTTTTTAAGAACTTTAATGCCCCAACCTGTTTCCTCTAATACCTCTCGATAAAGAGTATGAATTAGGGATTCATTCTCATTCGAGCCTCCTCCAGGTAGCTGAAGCTCTATACCGTTCTCTTTAGTTATTTGCTCTGTTAAAATTATGTCATTATTTTCAAAAATAATGCCATAGGCACCAATTCTTCTCTGGTATTTAATTTTGTAATTAACTCTTTCACCAAACAGCTTCAACGCTTACTACCGAATTGTTGTTGTTTTCGCATTTAATATTAAATAAACATCAATAACCACTAAATAAAAACAAATTATATGAAAAACAATTTTTTAGACTCAGTTTTACCATTCCAGATTGATGATAAAAATCTAAGAGGTCGCTTTGCACGAATAGAGAAGTTAGCCTCAGATACAATAAGACATCATTGCTTCCCTGATAAAGTTTGTAAACTCCTATTCGAAGCACTACTACTTACTGTTTTAATAGGAGAGATGATTAAAATAAGATGGAGACTTTCATTACAGATAAGAGGCAATGAAAGTATAAAGTTGTTGGCAACAGATTATTATGCTCCAAAGGATCAAGGAAAGCCTGCAAATATAAGAGCATATGCAGATTATGATAAAGAAGCTACGCATTTAAATCTCGATACAGGATTATTCGCAATTACTATTGATCAAGGCAAAAATATGGAGCCATATCAGGGCATAACCCCAATTATCGAAGGCAGTCTCAGTAAATCAGCCGAAAATTATTTTTTTCATTCAGAACAAATTAAAACATTCTTTGGCTTGAATATTACAAAGAAACACAGTGCAAAAAGTGGAAGAAATTGGATTGCCTCTGGGTTTATGTTGCAAGCATTGCCAGACGAGCATGATAACAAATATATTGATGACAAAAGTTGGGATATTTTAAAGGAAAGAATAACTGAACAAATAAAAGATTCAATGAATGCAGAGTTTAATCAATATCAATTTTTGGATAATATTTTCCAACACAGCGCACTAACAGTATTTAAAGAGACAAAGATAAAATTTGGATGCTCTTGTAAACGAAAAACACTACTCTACACTTTATCTAAATATCCAAAAGAGCAGCTAGAAGATATGTATGATAAGAAGGAAAAAATTTCCGCAAACTGTCAATTCTGTGGACGAAAATTTCAGTTTTCACTTAAACAAATTCTTGACTACTATGAAGGTTGATTTTTCAAAAAAAGAAGAATTAATAGAAAAAATAAGGGGTATTATCAACCCTACTGACTATCATAATGATTTTACGAGAAAAGCGGATACCACCTTTGATCTACATCTTAAGCAAAACAGAATAAATATAAATTTAAACCCCGCTTCAGTCCTTGTTCCATTACAATATGAAAATTCTATGTGGGAAGTTATTTTAACTCGCCGCTCAATGAATATGAAAAAGCATTCGGGACAAATTTCTTTTCCAGGAGGCAAGTTTGATGATAAAGATAAAAGTCTTGACGTTACAGCGCTAAGAGAAGCTTTTGAAGAAATCGGTTTATGCTCGCTTAATGTATTTCTAATCGGGTCTTTACCATCACATGAAACAATAACTGGTTTCAGGATATTTCCGTTTATCGGAATTGTAAGTGGATATGAAATTCAAATAAATAGCTCAGAGGAGGTGTCCGAAGTATTTAAAGTACCACTCGAGTTTTTATTGGATAGTAAAAGGTATTCGGAGCATTCTTTTACTTGGAATGGAGAGAAAAGATCATTTTTGGCGGTCCCTTATGGGCCGTATTATATTTGGGGTGCGACAGCAAGAATTCTTTATAACTTCTCAAAAATTTTCTCAAGTTAGAGATATAATATGAAAAAAGTGAATGTAGAAAAGGTTTTCGGTTCAGAGCTAAAGGAACTTATGCGTCTACTTAGTTCATCAGGAAAGGAATGCTATATTGTTGGAGGAGCAGTTAGGGATTTATTACTCGGGCATAAAAAATTTAAAGATATTGATCTAACCACTTCTTTAAGTGTTGAGCAACTAAAACAAATTTTTGATCAAAACCAAATAAGGTTTGATGACAGAGCACTAAAGTACGGTTGCTTGACAGTTAGAAATAAAAAAAGAAATTTCCAAATAACATCTTTTAGGAAAGACATCCGAACTTTCGGTAGGGCGGCTGATATTGAGTTTGTTGAAAATATTGAAGAGGATGCAAAACGACGTGACTTTACTATTAACGCTATTTATTGTTCCTATAGTGGGCAAATAATCGATCCATTAGGAAATTTAGAAGATTTAAATAAAATAAAGTTAGACTTTATAGGTGATCCTGAGTTTAGAATAAAAGAAGATTATTTAAGGATATTAAGATTCTTTCGGTTTGTTGCAGTCTTAGATTTAAAAGATGAAAATGTCGCTTCAAACAATTTACCGATTATCAAAAAGCATATAAATGGAATAAGTAACTTAAGCTATGAAAGGGTGGCTTCAGAGATAAGAAAAATACTTCTTGCTAGGTCTCCATCTTTTTCTTTGAAGCTCATGAATAAAGTGGACCTTTATAAAAAATTGTTCGGAAATTACTCTCAATCCGCGCTCCTTAAATTAGAAAAATTGGAGAAAACGTTTAATTTGACACCATCTTTGGTAAGGAGATTATTAGCTCTCGAGATGAAAACCTCTATCCCTATTATGATAAAAAAAGAAAAAAAATATTTCAATCAATTAAATAATCTATTGGGTCTGGACCATAATCTTGATTATTTGGGGTACAAATTGGGTGAAAAAGCCAGCATTGATTTTCTCATAATAAGAGAAGTTAAAGAAGGATTTATCATAACGACCAAAGATATAGAGAAAATAAAAAAAGCATCTAGAAAAATTTTTCCAATAAAGTTCTCAGATGTTTATCCTTTGATGAAAAACTTAAATACTACTAAAGAAAAAGTAGATCTAATGGAAACATTATGGATAGATTCTGGGTTCAAAGCATCTAAGGAAAAGTTGATAAGTTTGCTGAGCTAAACCCACTCTGCTGTTGGAGGTAAGCTCATTAATACCGCATCTATATTGTGTCCTGTCTGTAAGCCAAACTTTGTGCCTCTGTCGTAAACTAAGTTAAATTCAGCGTAAAGGCCCCTTTTTTGTTCTTGGATTTTCTTATCCTGTGGTGTCCAATCTTTCAGATAGTGTTTTTTTACTATTGGTATATAAGCTTCTATAAATGCTTCTCCAACATCTCTGGTGAAAGAAAAATCCTTTTCCCAGTCACCAGTGCAGAGATCATCAAAAAATATTCCACCTACTCCTCTTGCAACTTTTCTATGTGGTATGAAAAAATATTCATCAGCCCATTTCTTAAACTTTTTGTAGTAACTCTGATTATGCTCATCACATTTCTTTTTCAGAGTTTGATGAAAGAAATTTGTGTCATCGTCATTTTCGATTGAAGGGTTTAAGTCGGTACCTCCTCCAAACCACCACGCATGAGGTGTCCAAAACATTCTTGTATTGAGGTGTATGGCAGGTGTATGAGGATTTCGCATATGCGCTACGAGGCTGATGCCTGAGGCCCAAAATCTGGGGTCATCTTTGAGCTCAGGGATAGCTTTTCTAGCTGTAATACTCTTTTGTGCTTCTCGTGCAAGGTTTCCATATACTGCAGAAACATTTACACCTACTTTCTCAAATATTCGACCACCTTTAAGCGTTGCCATGACGCCCCCACCGCCATCTTCTTTATCGTCAGTTTCTCTTATTGTACTCTTTCTCTCAAATTTTTTTGCCGCTGCATCACTCTTGGGATCCAACTTTAAGTGATCCTCTTCTAATATTTCAAACTCTTCACAAATCCTATCTCTTAAATCTTTGAACCATTTTTCTGCCCGATCTTTTTGTTGCTTACCTATCATCATATTCCCAATTTTTCGTATTTTTTAAAGACAATGCTATTAATAAGATAGCATACGAAGTACTTTTAGATAAATGAAAATAAGATTAGATCAACATATTATGGAATTGGGTCTGGCAGGGTCGAGAAATAGGGCCCAGGAGCTGATAAAGGAGGGATTTGTTTTACTAAATGGAAAAATATGTAAAAAACCTGCAAAAGAAATTAGAACAGGATCAAGCGTTTCTATAGTTGAACAACAGCAGTGGGTAAGTCGAGCAGGAAAAAAATTGTTTGAAGCTCTAAAAAGTTTTGAGGTGAAGGTTGAGGGGAAAATGGCCTTGGATGTAGGCTCGTCCACGGGAGGCTTTACACAAGTTCTGCTTTATGAGGGAGCAGAAAAAATTACATCAGTTGACGTTGGAGCAGATCAGCTTCATTCAAGTCTAAGAAGTGATGCACGGATTTCTTTATTAGAACAAACGGATATTAGAGACATTTCGTCAAGACTAAAAGATTCCTTTGACCTAGTTGTTGTAGATGTTGCCTTTATTTCATTATCAAAAATTATTAAAGATATAGAATTTGTAGCAAGAAAAGAAGGGGATATTGTTTTATTATATAAACCTCAATTCGAAGTTGGAAAACAGAATATTTCAAAAAGTGGCGTAGTGAAAAAGGAGATAGACACTCAGAAAATACTTGGTCATTTCCTGAAGTCCTTGGAAAAGAGTAGTTTATATTTTGTAAAGTGCAGAAAAGCCTATATCACTGGAAAAAAAGGAAACCAGGAAATTTTCCTATATCTAAAAAAGTGTTGATTGCTATAATATAGTGCCAAAATTGGGCCCAATTTGGCCCCTATGTAGTAAAAAATGATCCAAAATAATACATGCTACCATAGCTTCTCCTACTGGCACTGCTCTTATTCCTACACACGGGTCATGTCTTCCTCTTGTCGAAACTGTGGTTGAAGATCCTGCTTTTGTAATTGACTTTCTCTCGCTTAAAATTGACGACGTCGGCTTGACAGCAAATCTTGTAACAATATCCTGACCCGAAGTTATACCACCCAAAACACCTCCTGCATTATTGGATGTAAAAGAGATTTTTTTGTCCTCCAAAAATATTTCATCAGCATTCTCTATTCCTTCAATCTCAGCAGCTTGCATACCAATGCCTATTTCAACACCTTTCACAGCATTTATTGACATCAGACCACTTGCTAGATCTGAATCCATCTTTGCGTATAAGGGCGCTCCCAGCCCTGCGGGTACGCCCTTAGCAATGATTTCAATCATTGCACCAACAGAATTACCACTTTTACGAAGTTCTTTTATATATTTCTCCCAATTTGGAACCATAGTTTTGTCAGGACACCAAAAGTCATTTTCTTGAATTGTAGTTTCAGAAAAATTTTCTCTATCAATTTCCAATTTTCCAATTCGGATCAGATAGCCTGTTATCTCTATGTCTGGAGCGATATCTGCTAGTATCTTTCTAGCTATTCCTCCAGCCGCTACTCTGGATGCTGTTTCTCTTGCTGAAGATCTTCCGCCTCCTCTATAGTCTCTTATTCCATATTTAAGGTGATATGTAAGGTCTGCGTGACCTGGTCTAAATGTATTTGCGATTTCACTATAGTCCTTTGATCTTTGATCTTGATTTTCAATGAATAGTTGAATCGGAGTGCCTGTGGTTACGCCTTCAAATGTTCCTGAGAGTATCTTAACCTTATCCAACTCTTTTCTTTGTGTCGTATATTTGCTTTGGCCCGGCCTTCTTCTGTCTAACCAAGGTTGTATATCGGCTTCACTAAGTTCTACGCCGGGCGGGCACCCATCAATTGTTGCTCCAATTGCACTCCCGTGGCTTTCCCCCCATGTAGTTACTTTAAACAAGTGGCCAAATGAATTAATCGACATTTCCAACAATCTTTCTATTTAGATTTTTGTCAGTAAATAAATCAATAATAGATGAAAAAAGCTTGCTGCCTACTAAATTAAACTTTTTTGTACTTGTGTGGTGCCCAAAGCTTTTTATTCGTAAAATATAATAATACAGAAAGAAGCAATAGGAGCAGTACCGCCCTAAAGCCCGTTTCCTTCCTCACGTTCAACTTCGGCTCTGCAGCCCACATTAAAAATGCCGCTACATCTTCAGCTTCTTGCTGGAGGGTAGCCTCAGTCCCATCCATATATTCTACATCGTCACCCCAAAGAGGCTGAGACATAGCAATCCATCCACCAGGATACAATTTGTTGCCATATAAAACAGAGCCAGCTTGCTCTTTCTCTTCTTCTGTATAACTTTTCAAAAGCGATACGATATATTCCGCCCCTCCCACGCGCGCTTTAGCCATAAGGCTTAAGTTGGGAGCGTTTTCCACCATTGATCCGCTGAAGTAATCAGAAGGTACTGCACTTCTATCGTCATCAATGTCAGGGTCATAAACATCAAACTGAGCAGCATACGCTTTGACTTGCTCAGGAGGTAGTTCAGGTCCTCCCTTGTCGCCAAGATTACGATATGCTACATGCGTTAGTCCATGGCACCCTGCGCATACCTCAGTAAAGACTTGAAGTCCACGCTGTAATTGCTTCTTATCATATGTTCCAAAGACTCCTTCAAATGAAAAATCGACGTTATCTATCTTTCCAACTGGTCCAGCGGAATAGGCCTGGCCTATAAAGATTAGCTGAGCTACTAGGACAAGGTTACAAATAGCGCCCTTTATGAAAGTCTTATTCTGCAGGTTCATACACACCTCCGTCAGGTGAACTTTCCTTTGTTTCACTTTTCTCCAGTTTCTTGTTCCAATCTTCCTCAATTGTTTTGGGTTGCTCATCTGGGGTTTCGGTGATCCCTAGTAAGGGAAGAATTATTAAAAAGTAAGCAAACCAATAGCTGGACCCGATAAGTGATATTGTGGAATAAGGTTGCTCGGCAGGTTTTGCACCTACCCAGGTCAGAACAAAAAAATCTAACACCAACAAACCAAACCACCACTTGAATTGAGGTCGATATCTTCCAGATCGTACAGAAGACGTGTCAAGCCATGGCGCAAGCGCCATAACTGCAATTGCACCAAACATAGCGAGAACTCCAAAAAATTTTGCGTCAATTATTCCCCCTGATATGAATGAAGTGAACTGAACGATCCACACATCAGCAGTGAAAGCACGAAGAATTGCATAAAAAGGTAAAAAGTACCATTCCGGAACAATATGGGCCGGTGTTACGAGAGGATCAGCTTCAATGTAGTTATCTGGGTGTCCAAGATAATTTGGAATAAACCCCACGATAGCAGCAAAAATTGCCAAAATAATCGCAAGTGCAACAAGGTCTTTCATCACAAAATAAGGAAAAAATGGAAGGGTATCTTTCTCTGCTTCTTCTTTGGATCCGCGTCTAACTTCTACGCCGGTTGGGTTATTATTTCCAGTAGTATGAAAAGCCCATATGTGAGTAGCAACTAATCCAAGAATAACAAATGGTAGCAAATAATGCAGGCTGAAAAATCGAGTTAACGTAGCATTATCTACTGCTGGGCCCCCTAATAGCCACGTCTGAAGTGACTCCCCTACGAACGGTATAGCTCCAAACAAACCGGTTATTACTGTAGCCCCCCAGAAAGACATTTGACCCCAAGGAAGTACATAACCCATAAAGGCTGTTGCCATCATCGCCAAATAAATCAACATACCTATTATCCAAGTTACTTCGCGAGGTTCTTTGTAAGAACCATAATATAAACCTCTAAAGATATGCATGTAGACAGCTATAAAAAACAGAGAAGCACCATTAGCGTGAATGTACCTAATGGCCCATCCACCATTCACATCACGCATTATATGCTCAACACTGTCAAAGGCGTGATCCACATGGGGCGTATAGTGCATCACTAAAATAATACCCGTAATTATTTGAAGTACGAGACAAAAAGTTAAAACGATCCCCCATATCCACATCCAGTTCAAATTCTTTGGAGTTGGAATCATTAAAGTGTCATAAACAAGTCTCCCGACAGGTAGTCTCTTATCCAACCAAGTTTCAAATCCTTTTTTTGGTTCATATTTATCGTGTGGTATGCCGCCCATTTTTCTTTCCTTTGTCTCTTAACCTAGTTTTAATATTCCGTCATCGGACAACGATGCAACAGGAATGGGTAAATTTGTGGGAGCTGGTCCTCTTCTAATTCTACCAGCTGTGTCGTAATGAGATCCATGACATGGACAAAACCATCCCCCAAAATCTCCTGCGTCGCCAAGTGGGACGCATCCCAGATGTGTACATACTCCCATCATTACCAGCCACTCACCGTTTTCATCAAGTGTCCTGAACTTATCCGATGCATTACCGTCTTTTAGATTAGCGTTTTGTGCACTTTTATCAGGCAAATCTTCCAAGTTCACCTCCCTTGCAGCAGAAATCTCTTCTTCCGTACGCCTTCTGATAAAAACGGGTTTTCCCAACCATTTAACTGTTAACTGTGATCCTGGCTCTAAATCATTCACATCTACTTCTATGGATGACAAGGCCGCTACGTCAGCTGAAGGATTCATTTGGTTGATTAGAGGCCATGTTGCTGCTCCAACCGTTATTGCTCCGACGGCAGCGGTTGAAATATAAAGAAAGTCACGCCTATTGTTCTTTTTATTCTCTTTGTTGTCTTCCATGTAAATTCCGTATTTATTTCCCAGTTTTTCATAGAGCTTATATATGGTAATTTAATATTTTTCAATAGATTGTCTATTGGACTTTAGGACGCACTGTATTTTTAAATTTATGTATAGTGTATATATGAGAATTTCTATTTTTCAACCAGATATACCTCAAAATTTAGGAGCACTCCTTAGGGTTTCTGCTTGCCTCAATGTGCCATTGGACATAATTGAGCCATGCGGATTTGCTTATTCTGAAAGGAAATTGAAGAGGACCGCAATGGACTATATTAAACACGCGGACTTTAGGACGTTCATTGACTATCAATCATTTAGGAAACAACAACAAGAGGAAAACCCGAGGTCAAGAGTGATTCTTCTGACAACGAAAAGTAAAAAAAATTATTTAGATTTTAAATTTCAGAAAAATGACAGACTTATGCTAGGTAGAGAAAGCGCCGGAGTACCTGAATATGTTCACGAATCGGTGGACGACGCTGTTACCATAGAGATGCCAGGCAAAGGACGGTCTCTAAATGTTGTAGTCAGTTGCGTGATGGTTTTATCAGAAGCTTTAAGACAAACTAGAGACTTGTAAAGTAATGTAACTTAGTGGTTATATGACAGTATGAAAAAATTGAAAATGGAATCGCAAATATGTTAGATCAAACAAATCTCAGTGTTATGCTAAAAAACAAAACCCTTCTCAAAAATAAAGCATACATCAACGGCGCTTGGGTTAATGCAAAAAGTGGAAAAACTTTTGAAGTGGTTAATCCATCTAATGGAAATTTAATAGTAACTGTTCCCGATTTGGATGTTAACGATGCTCGAATTGCAATTGATGCTGCGTACGAGGCTTTCCCCAATTGGAGTAAAAAGACCGCGAAGGAGAGAAGTATAATTCTAAATAAATTCTGCAAACTAATGTTAGAAAATGCCGATGATCTAGCTGCAATCCTTACCGCTGAAATGGGAAAACCGTTGGCAGAAGCAAAGGGAGAAATTACTTATGGGGCTAGTTTTATTGAGTGGTTTGCCGAAGAAGGAAAAAGAATTTACGGAGAAACCATTCCCGGACATCAAGAAGACAAAAGAATAATAGTGCTTAAGCAGCCAGTGGGCGTCGTCGCTGCCATTACGCCTTGGAATTTTCCTAATGCAATGATCACTAGAAAATTGGGCCCAGCGCTGGCTGCTGGTTGCTGTTTTGTAGCAAAAGCTCCAGAAGACACTCCATTATCCGCTTTGGCCCTTTGCGACCTTGCAGAAGAAGCAGGAATTCCAAAAGGAGTATTTTCTGTTCTAACTACTTCTGATCCGGTCGAAATAGGCAAAGAACTATGCTCAAATGATAAAATTCGAAAACTAACTTTTACTGGATCAACAGAGGTTGGGAAAAAGCTGTTAAAACAAGGAGCAGACCAAGTTTTAAAGATGTCTATGGAGTTAGGTGGCAACGCACCATTTATTGTATTTGATGATGCAGATATTGATAAGGCGGTTGAGGGGGCAATAATTTCTAAATTCAGAAATAATGGTCAAACATGTGTGTGCGCAAATCGAATCTACGTGCAGGATGGAGTGTATGACATATTTTCCAAGAAGCTAGAAGAGGCCGTTTCAAAAATGGTGGTAGGGGACGGTTTCGCTACATCGAGCACCCTTGGTCCTTTGATCACGAACGAAGCCCTCAAAAAGGTTGAGGAGCATATTAAAGATGCCTTGGATAAAGGTGCCACAGCTCAATGCGGTGGAAAGAGACATAGTATTGGCGGCACGTTCTTTGAACCAACGGTATTAACTAATGTTGATAAGTCGATGTTAATTGCGGAAGAAGAAACTTTTGGGCCCATTGCACCTTTATTCCGATTTAATGATGAAGACGATGTTATAGAACAAGCTAATAATACTATATTCGGTCTGGCCTCATATTTTTATGCCTCAGATCTCAAGCGTGTTTGGAAAGTAGCGGAAGCTTTGGAATACGGTATGGTAGGCATAAATACTGGACTAATTTCTACAGAAGTGGCACCATTTGGAGGAGTTAAGCAGTCTGGACTTGGTCGCGAGGGATCGCACCATGGGATAGAGGAGTATCTGGAGATGAAATATCTCTGTCTATCGCTCTAGTTTCTTGCGATAAGGCTGTCAGCACTGTAGTCATGTATCTTTAGCGCATAAATTTCGCCTGTTTTGAGAGGGGTGCTCGTAGTAATTTCAGTGAAATCTTCAGCCCGTCCTTTGAATTCAGACTCCATCAGAACTGATACCGTCTTTTCTTTTAGTTTTGCAAAATGCTGTACTTTTTTTCGCTGAGCTAGATCTCTTAGGGCCTTTGAGCGCTTAAATATTTTATGATTATTGACTTGTGGCATGCGACTCGCAGGGGTGTTTGGACGTCCAGAGTAAGGAAAGATGTGAAGCCAGCTTATATCGCACTCATCTACAAGTTTAATTGTATCTAAAAACATTGTATCGCTTTCTGTAGGAAAGCCAGCAATTAGGTCTGCACCGAATGTCAACTCAGGTCTGGCGGCCTTTAGGTTTCTGCATAAATCAATTGCCTGCTCTCTGGAATGCCTTCTTTTCATTCTTTTTAGTATAAGGTTGTTACCTGATTGCAGAGAAAGGTGGAGATGTGGCATCATCCGTTTATTAGTTTTAAAAACATGCAGGAGATCGTCATCCATTTCACTAACATCTAAAGATGAAAGTCTTAGGCGAGGTAAGTTAGGTGTTTCATTTAAGATATTATTTACTAAATCACCAAGCTTATTATTTCCAGCGATATCTGATCCCCAACAGGTAATGTCAACACCTGTCAAAACGATTTCTTTAAATCCTTTATTAACGAGATTACGTATTTTTTCTAAAATTGTGTCCATGGGAACGGATTTTGAAAGACCTCTGCCTTGGGGAATAATACAAAAAGTACAAGAGTGGTTGCATCCATTTTGAATTTCCAAATAGGCTCTAGATCTTTTTGTGAAATTGGGAAGAATATTTGTCTTCTCTTTTTTAAGTTTCCTGACCGATTCCCCCAAAAAACCTGAACTCCCAGTTTTTTTAATTTCACCCCAAATTGATTCATCGAGTTTAACGTCATTTCCAACAACTACATCAACTTCAGGCATATTGATGTAAGTTTCTTTTTCAATATGCGCATCGCATCCTGAAACAATAACGGTATTGTGCGGGGAAGATTTTTTAAGCTGGCGAACATATTTTTTACTATTCTTGGAGGCTTCTTTTGTTACTGAACAAGTATTAACGAAAGTAAGATTTTTAAAATCTAATTTTTCTGTTATCGACTTTATTGTCTCAGTCTCAAAAGTATTTAGGCGACATCCAAGAGTTTTAAATTTCATCGCTGCTCAGTTCCGAATCAAATTGTAAATGCCAGAAAATACATGCTTGGTCGGTCCAGTCAACCACACACCCGTCACTTTTTTCTCTACTTCGACGGTTCCCCCATCAAGTTCCACCTTAACTCTATTGTCAAGTAGGTCTCTTCTGATGCCTGCATCAACTGCTGCACAAGAGGAAGATCCAGATGCTAATGTGATACCTGACCCACGCTCCCACACCTTCAATTTGATATGAGTTCTATCTAAGATTTTTACGAATTGAACGTTTGTTTTCTCGGGAAACAATGCATTATTCTCAACAGTGGGACCTTTACTTTGAACATCTATTTTACTCAAGTCATCAACAAAAAAAGTGCAATGAGGGTTACCAAAGTTTGTTCCAGTTGGCTCTCCTTCGATTGGAAGATTTAAAGTTGAGACTTCTTTAGACAACGGTATTTCATCCCAAGCTATCTTTGGTTGACCAATATTAACCGATATGAACTCATTATTTTTTTTATGGCACTCTATAATTCCATGTTGAGTTTCAATATTAAGTGATTCTGTTCTGGTCTCCGAAAAAAGAATGCTAGCTATACATCTTGTAGCATTTCCACAAGTAGCAGAAACAGAGCCATCTGAATTCCAAAAAGAAGCATAAGCGGAGACGTTATCTTTATTGTTATCATCTATAACGACAAGCTGATCACATCCAATACCATAATGTCGATCACAGAGCAGTTTAATTTCATCTTTATTAAGTTCCATGTGTTGATTGCGATTGTCAATAATTATAAAATCGTTTCCACAACCATGCATTTTGGTGAATTTTAGTTTCAATCACTTCCCCATCACATTTTATAAGTATAAGTAACTTAATTTTGTTTTTACGTCATTTAATATAATTGAAGACTTGACCAAATAGTAAGGAAATAATAAAACTCAAGATGTGGGCCCGTAGCTCAGTTGGTAGAGCAACTGACTTTTAATCAGTGGGTCACAGGTTCGAACCCTGTCGGGCTCACCACCAAAAACATTTTACTTAAGTAATACATCATAAAAATAAATTACTGTTGTTTTCAGCATTTGAGTTCAATCAGCTGTTATGAAGTTGTAGATAACCTGCAAATTTTTCATAATAAAGTTCTGAACTATGGACATAATCATCTCCAGAAAGACTCATAAGTTCGTGAGTTTGCGCATATACTTCAGGTATTACCATTTCGAAAGGAGCCAGGTAATCATAATCGAGTAGTTTGCATATTCTTCTTATGTAGGATGAATAAATTGGAAAATTTATTCTTAACATTTTGAGATTTGCCCCCGCTGGACAATCTTTTTCATCCAATAGTAGGTAAATATTTGGGTCTTCAACAAGTGTTACCGACCCATAATTGCCCAATTGGGATAAAATAGTTAAGGTGTCTGTATAAAATTCAGAAAAATAGTCTGAAATATGTTTTTCGGTTAGAAAAGGAGTATTAAAATAACCCAAAATAAAGGGAATTGTTCGGTGGGTTTGAAAGCCGATATTTGTATAAATTTTAGCTCTGTCGGAGCTCTCTAATGC
The DNA here is from genome assembly GCA_902596985.1 of uncultured Alphaproteobacteria bacterium. Taxonomy (GTDB): domain Bacteria; phylum Pseudomonadota; class Alphaproteobacteria; order Rhodobacterales; family Rhodobacteraceae; genus CACIJG01. The sequence continues at coordinate 104,100 of CACJWR010000001.1, read as the reverse complement.
CTTAAAGGTTTTTTCCCAAATATAATAAGAATTATCGTCTTCGTGAGGAATGAATATTTTATCAGGGTCTAAAGAAAATTTACCATCGCTAAAACCGGACCCGTTCATTATTTGACCCCCATGAAAACCAACTCCAAATTTATTCAAGTATTTAGCATATTTTCCGAAGTGAGAGTCACCAACTAAAAAAAGGTTAGATTTTATTTCATTTGTTTTATTTATACGGCTAAATGTTTCAAGTTTTTCTTCTTCACATCTTATTTCTGAAACATTTTTGTCCTGGATTCGAAAATTATTTTCTTTTACCTCAGTATTTTTCCTGTCTAGCCCATGCCGAAGTACAAAATTGATACCGTCCTCACTTACATTTCGTAAGTTTTTTTCAAATCGCCAGTCTCGCAAAGTGTTGTGGGTGATTAATTCATATGATGGAAAGTAGAAAGCATTTGCCGATGAACTCACGTGATCACCTACTGCCGCTCTAAGTGTCGACTTGGAAAAGTTATTCGCTACTAAGACATGCTCTTCCCCTGAAGTTGCGGTCAAAGGAACAGGGGAAACGGTGTAAATAAATTTTATCTCTGGGTTAATTTTAGTAATTTCTTTTTCTATTTTCTTCAGCTCGTCACGTATATCGAGATAATTGAGGTTTATGAATTGGTGAATATTAGGATCATACGAACCAAATAAAGTCCCGGGCGCGATTGCTAAAATTTCATCACTCATTGTTTTACAACATTCTGTTAGTCCGCATGTGAAAATAAAAACATTAGATTTTTTTAGAGTTGATATAAATTCAAGAGCAACATTATTCCTATTCTCATTTATTACCCTTAGAGAACTCACGGGACGATTTTTAGGAATTAGGTAATCCAAAAATTGTCCCTCTGCATCTTTGAAAAAAGTATCTTTGCTCCAAATTCTATTACTGTTGCAGAACTCTAACCATTGATATAATTGTCTCGTTGTATATATATTTCCGAGACCAAAGCTTTGAAATGGATCAGTACAAAGCTTCGTTTGCAAAAAGCTATAATTTTCTTTGATTAAATGCTTACCGATATTCTGTGCAAAGCAAGATCCAGCAGATGATACGATAGTATTTTCATCTATAAGATCAAATAGATTATTGATAGCTATTGTTTTACCTTCTTCTAAAGGTTCTCTTACACCAGTTGACCAAAATCTCTCTTTCAAACCATCTTGATATGGCAACATATATCTATAACTCCTGAACTTGAACCAGGAAAGCAGCACCATTCAATGAACCCCACAAACCAGTGTGAACCCACAGTCTTTCTAGTCCTATTCATCTTTTCATCACTTATACAATACGTCATATCTTTTCATTCTTTTAGAATCTGAGGTAATATTGTGGTCATAAATTCCATAAAAGAATTGTCTCTTTGACAAGGCTTTTAATTAGCCATGCATACCAATAAAAAAGATTCCAAGATAGCGGTTCGTATGTTAGCAGTTGATTTTTTTTGCTTTGTAAACATTATCTGAATATGGCTAACAGTAAAAATCTCTCGACGTCTGCCTGTGTTGCAAATATTGAAGGAGACGGTCGCCTTAATGCACCGTCTGCCATTAGAAACGCTGAACATATTGTCCAATTAGTAAGAAATACTGCGATCAAATCAGGAAACGCACTGGAGATAGCAAGTGGTACTGGCCAGCATGTTGTAAAACTCGCTGCTGCTTTGCCACTTCTAGATTGGCAACCCTCTGACGTTGACGAAACTCGCATTAAAAGTATTCGATGCTGGAGCGATGACCATCATTTAACAAACCTTAAGCCTCCATGCCTGTTAGATGCAACGGAGGAAGGTTGGGCTGCTGATCATTACGGCCAAGATCTCATTCTCCTAGTAAACTTATTGCATTTGATTAGCTTCGAGGAGACAAAAATATTGGTCAAGGAAGTGTCTCAGGCGCTAACCCCTAAAGGGCTTTCAATTATCTACGGACCTTTTATGCGTAAGGGAAAGCTAATTAGTAAAAATGATATGGAGTTTCACCATAGTTTAATTAATTCTGACCCCGATTTGGGATACAAAAATGACGTAGATATGTTGGATTTATTTCGTGAAGCAGGATTGGTTCATTTAAGTACTAAAAAAATGCCTGCGAACAACTTGGCTTTTATAACTCAAAAACCTTGAGCTAATTAATAAAAATTACAACAAATCAGCAATTTCCTTAGGCATGCCTTTATCTCCGACAAGCCCCATTAACGCATTAAAAAAACCCTCTATTTGTTCTTTCTTTACATTTCTTGTGATAAAAACGAGCTTTGTTTGTCTCTCTCCGTCGGGCCATTTTTCCAACCAATGAACAGGATGAAAAATATGCTGGACACCGTGAATAATTGCTGGGCGATCTCTACCCTCGATATTAATTATTCCCTTTAACCTGAGTAAGTCTGGCCCCATTTGTGCCATTAACAAGTCCTTAAACAAACCAAATGCCATCATGTTGACAGGCTTATCGCTAGTCATAGAAAACGCTTCAATATTTTCATCATGCCGATTTACATTAACATGGTGGTCATGATCGTGGTGGTGATGGGAGTCCATACTCTCTGCAGCAAGCCATTCCTTTACATCTCTAGACTTGCTAAAAGGATCGTATGCGTCCAAATTAATTAAGTCTGAAATTGAAACTTTGCCAAAGCTACTTTTGATAATTTTTGTCGAAGGATTTATTGTTTTTAAACGATTTTCCAAAGATATTTCTTTATCTTTTTCTATTAGATCAATTTTACTGATTATGATGCGTTCGGCCAGGGCCGCTTGTTTGACTGCTTCTGGTTGTAAATCTAATGTTTTTTCTCCATTTGTGGCATCGACCACTGTGATTACACCATCAAGAGTATAAATTCTTTGTAAATCTATAGAACTAATCAAAGTGTGAATAATGGGAACTGGGTCAGCTAGTCCCGTCGTTTCTATTATGACTTTGTCAAAATATGAGATGTCTCCTTTCGACATTTTATCGATTAAATCGAGCATTGTTTTCTGGAGATCGCCTTGAATAGTACAGCAAATACACCCATTTTGTAGCTCGACAATATTCTCATCGCTTCGTTCTACCAAAGCATGATCTAGTCCAACCTCACCAAACTCATTGATGATTACTGCGACATTCTTCATTTCTTTCTTTTTAAGCAAAGCAGAGAGCAAAGTTGTTTTGCCGCTTCCAAGAAAACCTGTAATTACTGTTACTGGTTTAGGTGCAAACTTATTCATACCATTTCAACTTTCTTTTTTTTTTTTTACTACAGCAGAAAATTGTTCCGCAAAAAAGCTTAAGGCCAATGTGATTATAAAAATTAATGACGCTACGCATACTATAGAAGGGCCAGTTGGAGTATCAAAAACATAAGAGGCATTCAATCCTAATATTGCCGATAACATTCCTATCAAGGATGCAAATACGGCCATCTTTTCAGGAGTCGAAACAAGTGAACGAGCAGATGCGGCTGGAATAATTAACATGGAGATGATAAGTAAGACACCTACAACTTTAATTCCTACTGCAACCACTATTGCTAGTCCTATAGTGAGCGCATAGCTCTCTCTCCTGGGATTTAGCCCACTTGAGGCAGCTAAATCTTCGTTCAACGTACATAATAAAAGTGCTGACCAACGCCAAAATAACAGAACCAAGATAATGACCAAGCCTATCCATATAAGGAGTATATCTGTTTTTGATACTGATAGAATATCCCCAATTAGGTAGGCCATGAGTTCAATGCGTACCCCAGAGATGAAGGAAACAACTACTAGCCCGGTAGCTAATGACATATGGCCCACTACTCCAAAGAGAGTATCTAAGAAAAGGGAGCGCCCCTGAGCCAAAGTTACTAGTGAGGCCATTAAAAGAGATACAAAAATTGCGCCCAAAAATACAGAAAACTCAAACATTAAAGATAATGATACGCCAAGCAGCGCAGCATGTGCGGTCGACTCACCAAAGTAAGCCATTCTGCGCCATACAACAAAACAACCCAATGGAGCAGCCGCGAGAGCAACACCCATACCAGCAAGAGCGGCTCTAACCATGAAGTCATCAAGCATTTAAACGCCTTTTCCTTCATGGCTATGGTTATGGTGATAGAGAGCTAATGTGCCTTCAACTTTTGATCCAAACATGGATGCATATTCCGGCGAAGCAGCCACCGATTTTGGTTCACCTTGACAGCAAATATGACCATTGAGGCAAATCACTCTATTTGATGCACTCATCACCACATGCAAATCATGACTTATCATTAAGATAGCGCACCCAGTGGTTTCCCGAATTTCTTCAATTTTTTTGTAAAAAGCTGCTGAGCCTGGTTGATCCAACCCTCTAGTGGCCTCATCGAGCAATAAGACGTCTGGCTCATTCATTAAAGCGTGCCCCAATAGCACGCGTTGCAATTGTCCCGCAGACAAATTACTGATTTGGCTCGATAGTAAATCATCCGAATCCAAAATCTGTTGAGCGCGCAAGAAACCGTGGTCATTTCGATTTTTTGCAAGCTTTAAAAAGCGCTCAACGGTCAATGGAAGAGAACGATCTATATTCAATACTTGTGGTACGTAGCCTATTTTTAAATTTTGCTTAATTACCACACTGCCGGATTTAATTGGTATTGAACCGATAATAGCTTTGAAAAGGGTTGTTTTTCCCGATCCGTTTGGACCTACTATTGTAACAATTTCATTTTTACTTAACGTAAGAGTTATATTTTCGAGTACTTTTTTTCTGCCATATGCAACGTTTAGATTTTGTATTTCAATAAGCATTATATTGTTGCCGCTCTTGAGCATGTTGTGCAAACTCCCGTCATTTCAACCGTAGTTTTTTCAACCTCAAAATTGTCTATATTGGGACTATTGAAACTAATTCCACTTTTCTTTTCGTCGACCTCGGCTACTTTTTCACATTTTCGACATATTACAAATGCAGGAGAATGAGAGTGATTTGGATTTGAGCAGGCTATAAAAGCATTCAGACCTTGTATTTTGTGAACAAAACCATGTTCCATAAGAAAATCGAGCACTCTGTAAGCAATCGGAGGAGATGACGAGAAGCCGTCCCGCCCCAAAGCTTCTAGAATTTCGTAAGCTCCAAGAGGCTTATGATCTCTAATTAGAATTTCAAAAACTTTTCGACGTAAAGGAGTGAATTGTAGATTTTTCTTTAAAAAGTAATTCTCTATCTGTTCTATTGCGTCATCGAAGCACATTCCATGATCATGATCATCAAATATTTTTGATGTAGTTTTTCCTTCTCGTTTTTTCTTCATTGCCAATTAAGTTCTCAGATTTCAGCTTTACTTTAAATATTCGTTAAGTTATATCATAACATGTTATAACATAACACTATCAGTTTAAATACCTTATGGAGAGCAAAATGTCTAATAAATTTCTTTCAACAACGTCAGCATTTCTTTTAAGCACCAGCATGCTCGTTGCAGATGTGCCAAAGGTAACTGTAGATATTGCACCGGTCCATTCTTTGGTTTCTAAAGTAATGAATGGTGTTGGTAAACCGGACTTGATTATTCCGGCAGGAGCGTCTCCCCATGAATACCAACTTAAACCCTCGAACGCAAAATCATTACAGAACGCAGATATTGTTTTTTGGATAGGGGAAGACCTTACACCATGGCTTGAAAAGGGATTATCGAGCCTAACACAAGATGCTTCGATAACGTCTCTTCTAGGCGTTGATGGTATAAAACTCCTAAGTTTCCGTGAAGGAGCATTGTTTGAAGCACATGATCACGGGGACCATGACGATCACGATGATCACGATGACCACGACCATGGTAAGGAGAAACATGACGACCATGATGATCATGATGACCACGACCATGGCAAGGAGAAACATGACGACCATGATGATCACGATGACCACGACCATGGCAAGGAGAAACATGACGACCATGATGATCACGACCATGGTAAGGAGAAACATGACGACCATGATGATCACGATGACCACGACCATGGTAAGAAGAAACATGACGACCACGATGATCATGATGACCACGAAGGTCATGCTCATGGAGAGCACGATCCCCATGCCTGGCTGTCGCCACAAATCGCGAAGGTATGGTTAAACGTTATTGCCGCCAAGTTATCTGAAGTGGATCCAGATAATGCTGCAAAATATTTCTCGAATGCAAAGTCGGCTAGAGATAATGTTGATTCGTTGGTATCTGAGGTAAATTCAATATTAGACCCAATGAGAGACAAGAAATTTGTCGTTTTTCATGATGCTTACCAATATTTTGAAAGAGATTTTGGTATAAGTGCCTCTGGAGCAATTTCATTGGGAGATGCTTCTGATCCAAGTCCCAGCCGCCTAGCTGAAATACGCAAAAGAGTGGTAGATGAAGCTGTGGAGTGTGTGCTTGCAGAGCCACAATATAATCAGGGTACAGTAAAAGCTGTTATTGAAGGGACTAAGGCAAACACTACTGTTATTGATCCATTGGGAGTTAACTTGGAGGCTGGCCCAAGTCTATATGAAAACCTCATTCGAAACTTGGCAACTAACTTGGCTAAGTGCTTCTAAAGAAAAAATACCAACCCACTTTTAAGTGGGTTGGTTAATACCTATTTTTACTCATTAAAGCTTAACATTGATTAATGTATTGATCTTTGTTAATGTCGAGTATGCAAGATGAACTTATATTGGAGCGGATTGAAAACCTTCGTGGGCGAAAACCTTATGAAGAAAAGAGAGCGGCAAAGTTAGGGTTTGAGTCACTTTATGAGTATTTTGAAGACAAAATTGCAAAAGAAGCAAAAGCATTAGAAGCGGATCAAGCCAATAAAACTAAATTAAAAAAAACAATAAAAACTAAATCGGTAGAAAAAAAGCGGTCTGGTTCTTGTAGCTGTTGCTAGCATTTTTCTAAAATTAGAAGCGTTAAGCGAAAAATACCCTCACCGTGTAAATATTGACCCCAGTCAAAAACCTTTACTAAGCTTAATTTAATGAAAACCGTTGCCGTTAATGTCGCACATCTCATCGTTTTTAAAAAACTGGGTTTCTAATTTGGTGACTTATTATCGTCTGTAAAAGATAACAAAATTACTATTAGTCGAAAAAAAAAATGTGTTTATCTAGATCTTGTTAAGCAGTTGGTCAGCTAAACTTTCTAAAAGTAATTTATTATCCTCACCATACGCTGATAGCTTTGTTTTAATAACGTCAGATGAAAATGAAACAACTGTTCCAGGTGTAATGCAAACTGCTTTTGTGCTATGGGTTGTTTTACCTTTTACAAGCTCAGTGAATCCAAACATTGTATTAGGAGCTATGCCACTAATCTTCTCTTCTTTACTATTAAAAAAATGAACTGAACCTTTTTGAAGTATAAAACACTTGTCGATTTGCTGACCTATATCAAAGATAACTTGTCCAGGAACTATCGGTTCAATTGATCCACTCATTTAAACACACTATATTCTTTGACTTTCACTGGATATTTGTCGAACATATCTCCCCTTCTTTCATTTTTCAAGAGAAGCAACATGTCAAAGGTATCTTTATCTACACCGGAAGTGCTTGTTAATACGTTGGTATCAGACTGAATATTCTCTAGAAATTCCGGATTTGATGTGAATATATCCTCGCTAAAATTTACCATAAGAAGAACGTTATTTTTAAGTTGCTCATCACTTAAATTTTCAAGGGACTCTTTTGTGACAAGGCCTGCGATGTGAAAGTCAACCCCTCTCCTCTGAAAAATATCTGCAATATTATCGGAAATAAAGCCAGAAGCACTTTCGTCTGAAATTTCAGAAAGAATTTTGGAAAGCAACACCTCAACGTCATCTTTAAGCAATGCAGATTTCACCTTTTCCATCGTCTTAGCCTCTTTCAGCTCATAATCAGTGATACGCCCCAATAATATTGCTATCTCTTTTTTATTGGGTAAAAAATTGTAAACTTGGACTAACTTGAATAAATCACCATTTGAATCAATGCCCTTTATTAATCTATCGATTGATTCCTTTACATCCTTCTCGATCTTCGTAAATTTTTCCGTACTTTTTGAATCTCCAACTAAAGTATCAACCATCAAATTAATGTGTTTCATTGAATTAATTTGTGAACTTTTATCCCCACCTGAAAGATTTGATATTGCAGACCTGAAACCTTCAAAATTTTTTGTTAATTGATTATTTAAAATCTCGATCTTTGCTGCTTCCAGCTTATTGTGATCAACTTGGAATTTTGTCAAGATACCAAATAAGTCCAAACATAGGATCATCAAGTCAGACTGATTTGATTCATCAAGAAATTCTCCAAAATCAAAATCGGAAGACATTAATAAATACCTTGTGAAATCAGAGACTTGATTAATGCACTTAAGTTTTTATCAGTGCCTTTGAGCAATTTTTCAAGTTCTGAAAAATTTATTATTGTTAAATCGAGATCTGTTTCTGCAACTGCATTTACAACTTTTTCGTCTGGATCAATCAATTGTTTCAAACAAAAAAACTGACCACTCTGAGCAGAAAAAGGTATATGTTTCTTTGCTCCTATCTTTCCTGAAACTTTTCCATTATTTATAAAGAAGAAATGGTTTCCAAGAGGAATAGGATTACCTTTTTCCACCTTTATTATGGTAGAATGGAATAGGTTTTTAATAAAATTGTGACCAATTTTCATAATTTTTTGCAGTTCAAATTTGAGACTAACTTATACGTAATTTAACTATCAAATCAATTTTTTATTCAAACATGATATACTTTTTTTGTTTTTTTTTTAGTCAACTCGAAGATAGTATTACCTGAAATATCACTATGAAAAAAAATTAAATACAATGGATCTCTTAATATTTAGAAGGTTCGATGAACTGTTAGCGATTGAAAAAGGTTTTCTCTCCAGCATTCAACCTTTAGATCATGTAATCAATATACCAGACATAAAAAAGCCTGCGGTAGGTATAATTGAGTTTAAATCGCAGGTTTTTATGTTAGTTGATCCGAGGCACATTATCGGTAAAAGAAAGAGAAAAGATGACATACCAAAATACGCTATCTTTATCACTGATGAGAATTATGAATTTGCCATTCTGGCAGATGAAATCTTGAGCTTTTGTACCCTCAAGGGGAAGAACAACTCTTTGCTCAAAAAATCACAAGAGAAAATTTTTCAAATTGAAAACTTGGATGACTATGGATTGGTAAAAGTAATTGATGTAAAGAACTTGGAGCTACACAATTCTTTAGAGGCACCAAAAGAGAAAAAGGTCACTGTTGGTGAAATTGAGTTTGAAAAATCAAAAAAAACCACAATAGAAAAATACTTCACATTTGATATAGATGGTAAATTTTTTGCTTTTGATCTCACCAAGGTTAGAAGAGTATATCACATGGATACGGTGAAGTTACTAGATACAAACAGTTTCAACGGCTTCTTTCTAGCCGACTTTGATGACCTTATTTGTCCCTTAATATCAACTGAAAAGAGAAAAAATATATTTCAAGTTTTTGTTCCAAGCGATGACAAAGGTAATAATCAAGTTTTAGCTTTTGCAACTGACAATGATTGCTATATTTCAGAGATTGATACAGCTTCAATAAAGAAAATTTCATTGAAAATTTCAAGACAAAATAACTGGGATTTTCGTAGGCTTGGTTCCATCTTTGAGGAGCACTCATTATATTCGTTTTACGATAACAACAATAATCAGGTAAATATTGTTGAACTCAACTTACTGAAGAAGTTCACTGAAAGTTTACCATTTTCGCCATTTAGATCTTTAAAGAGAGAAAGTGGACAAAAAAATTTAGTGAAGAACATAGTAATAAACGAAGGAGACCTTAATTTTATTTTTCCGTTGAGCCAGTTGCTCAAGGTCGATTCGATAAAACTAATGAAAGTTAACAAAAACAGTAAGAAAAATCTCATGTATACAGAGTTCAATAGAAAAATTTATAGCATTTTTGAATTCAATACTGTCTTAGGCTTAAATAATTCCAAGGATTCTCAGCAGGTGCTATTTTTTGATTATAATAATTTTCAATTTGGTTTAATGGTTTCTTCCTTGAGCGACATGCAAATTGACTCAACATTATTGGAGTCTGATGAATATTTTGATGCAAGGTTTAAGGGAGTTGCTGCACGTAAACTGCGCGTAAGTGGCAAATCTATGTATCTTCTAAATCAAGATAATCTTAAGCAGCGGCTTTTGGATATGTCTCAATGAAAATTGCCGTAGTTGATGATTCAAAATTTACAAGAATGGTTATCAAGCAGATATTAAATGATTTGTCTAACACGGATTTTTGTTGGGAAGCTGAGAACGGAAAAGTTGCTTTGGAAAAAAATACGCGAGATCCTGTTGATTTAATAATTTCAGATCTCGAGATGCCAGTTTTAGATGGTTTACAACTTTTAAAAACAGTTATCGGTGGAGAAGCTAAAACCAAGTGTTTGCTTATAAGCGCATTTCATAAATCGAACCAGCCTAAAATTATAGATGCTCTGAAAGCAGGCGCTATAGGATTTATTGAAAAAAATTCTTTAGGAAAAGGATTCGATATAAATAGTTTAAAAAAAGAAATCGATAAATACATAAATTTTCTCACTCAAGATAATATCTTGAAAAAAGAAATTAGAGCCACTTCGTCGGAAAATCATCTAAGCAAATCTGTTGTTAAAAACAGGGCAGACTTTATATCTATTATAGGTTCCGCAGGTTCATTAAGCCCAATAGAAAAAATTCTTGAGTTTACAGACAAGATAGAAGTTCCAATCGTTATCGGTATTCATATTCCTTTAGGTATAGAAAAAGTACTAATAAACCGGTTTAATACTGTCGTTGATGAGAAGACCAAACCTCTTACGTTTGAGGGACCAATGCAAGTCGGAAAAGTTGTTCTTTTGCGAGGAGGTTACAATGCCAAATTGGTTAGAAATGGAGATAATATAGATATAGAATACGAGGATCTAAGGATGGATAGAAGTTTTACTCCTAACTTAGACAATTTTCTATTAAGTGCACATTTGATTGATCTGGTCTCCGATGTTGTCGTGTTAAGTGGCTTGTGTAATGATGGTATACAAGGCGTGAGGGAACATTATAGAATGGGTGGTAGCGTTTATGTTCAGTCCCCCGAAACTTCGGTTGCGAGAACAATGCCTCTGGCTATAATAAACGAAGGGTGCCACTCTGCGGTATCTGATCCAGAAAGCATAGGTAAGCTTTTGCAAGAGAAATATTTAACGGCGTTATAGGAAATGAATAAAATTAAAGATAGAAAAGTTTTGATAGTTGATGACAGCAAACTTATGCGTTTTTTGTTAAAAAATATAGTAGATGGTATGAAGTTTTTTTCCAAAATTTATGAAGCTGAGAACGGTAGAGAAGCACTAGACTTACTAGAACTTAATAAAGTTGACCTAATTCTTTTAGACATTGAAATGCCGGTTATGGATGGTGTTGAAGCGCTTAAAGAAATCAGATTAAAGCATGATGTTAAAGTAATAATTGTCTCATCGCTTGCTCAGCTTGGAAGTAGCTACTCTGTTAAAGTGAAGCAATTGTCGGCTGACGGAGTTATTGACAAGCCAAGTGGCGCTGTTGATCCCTCGTTAGCCGCAAAGAGAGGAAACGAATTGATAGCTATGATAAAATCATTATTTGATCAAATTGGATGAGTTAGAGGATTGGAAAGAGATTTTTTAAACGAAATATGGTTGCAGTTCGAAACAGAGGCAATGGAGCACTGCACCTCAAGCGAAGATCTTCTACTTGATACCAATTTAAATGCTAATGAGGGGACTAAAATAGACTCATTATTTAGAGCCTTTCATTCTCTTAAAGGTCTTTTCGGAACAGTTGGACTGAGTCAGACCCTTGAACTCACCCATTTAATTGAAGATGTTATTGATAAAATAAGATCTCGCGAAATGCTACTTAATAATCAAATTAGGGGTGTATTACTGAAGTGTATTGATGTCTTAAAGAATGTAATATCATTATCTTCACAGGAAAGAAAAGAAATAGTCGACGAAAATTTGGATGCTGCAAAGCAGCTCATTGTTTCGATTGAAACAACCGAATTTCAAGTGGATATTAATTCAAAAAACATTGAACAAAAAGAATTCAATAATCAAATTTCAGTTTCTGATAAGAGTGATCGATTTGCAACTGTAGATTTGGAGTCTATTGATTTTTTGTTTAATAAAGCAGGGCTAGTTTCTTCACAGGTAAATGTTTTGAAGAACATGGCAAAACTTAGTCTGGAAAATGCACAATCTATAGAAAATGTAGAAAAATTAATAGATATTCTTCAAACGGAAGTCACTACATTAAATCAAGCAGTCACAGATCTTAGACTGGTCTCCGTCAATTCCTTAATACGACGCTTGAAGAGAGATGTTTTTGAAACTGCTACAAGTTTAAATAAAAATATTGAGTTTAGTGTTTCAGGAGACAATGAAAGAGCAGATCGAACAATTATTAATGTGCTGTCGTCCGCATTAATGCATCTTTTGAGAAATTCAGTTGATCACGGTATAGAAAAAAATGAAGAAAGAGGACAAAAAGGAAACGGAAAGATTGATCTAGACTTTAGTAAGGAGAAAGATGGTCTTTTAATAACAGTTTCCGATGATGGAAAAGGTCTCGATAGGAAAAAAATTGAAGAAAAATTACGTCAAATCGAACTGCTCTCGGATGACGATATTAAGAAGTTATCGGATTTACAAGTGTATGATTTTATCTTTCAACCTGGGTTTTCGACGAAGAGTGATGTAAGTGAAACCTCTGGTAGAGGTGTTGGATTGGACGTGGTTAAGAAAAATATTTCCTCATTGGGGGGGTCTATAAATGTTGTTTCTGATGCCGGCATTGGTACAAAATTTTTTTTAAGGATACCAAATATAGTAAGTACAGAGGATTGTCTTGTTTTGAGTGATCTAAAGACTATATACGCCTTTCCAACACGGTCCATACAGTGGATTAGAACTGTCGCTCAGGTTGACTTTCAAAAGCATTCCACCATCCGCAGCATCGTACACGAAAAGAATATAATTCCTGTACACAATGCGTCCGATTTATTTGGTAATTTAGCCGAAAATATTGATGATTTAGAAGAGAAGATAATTTTGATTAATATGAACGAAAAAGCCTTTGCCTTAAGCTATAAAGGCAAACTCTCCTATTCTGAACATGTATTTGATGAGCCTGATCCCTTAGTGTCAAAACTACCATTTGTATCTGGTACTACAGTAGATCAAGATAGAAACATCATTTTCAGAGCAAACTTAGAGAAGCTATTTGAAATAAATGAAAGAGCTGCCTAAAAAGGACAAAAGTACATTTATTGTAGGCTTTTGGGGTGATACCTGGATAGCCTCAGAACTGCATAAAATTGATAAAATAAAAGAAGGAAAGTTTAAAGACAAAGACTTGGTGGCGTTTTGTAAAAGCGAAAAATACAAGAACTTGAAGCCAAAGTATTCCTTATTAAGGGTCGATGGCAAGGTGATTCCACTGGAAAACAAACCAGTGCAAGAAATTGGATCGATTTTATCTAATGCAATGGGTTTCAGGCAATACCTAGAAAAAAAATATAAATTTATTAGCCTTGATAATAAAAGAGTAGCTATTTTGATCTTGTGATTAAAGTAATTTAATGAATTACAACCCAAAGGATTTAATAGAAAATACTGGTCTTAAACTAGATCAAAAAAGCATTGGATTTTTGCAAAAAGAAATTCAGCTGCTTTCATCCTCAGATGTTCATGAAATTGCGCATCTATTTACCAACCCCGAAAGCTATTTTTTTAGAAGTTTCTCCCACCTAGAACTGGTAAAAAAAATGTCGACCGAGAAAACAAGTATTTGGTTCGCTGGATGTTCAACAGGGCAAGAGGTATATTCTGCTGCATTAATGCTCTCTTCAATAAGTGATAAAAATTTAGTAGGTACTGATTTAAGCAGAAAATATATAGAAAAGGCTATATCGGGGTCATTTTTTGTTTTCAGAAAATCTGAAATCAAGTCATTAAAAAAATACGAGCAGCTTCCTCAAAGTCAGCTACATTTAAACAATAATAAGAAAAGTTTAGATGTAAAATTTTCATCACTAAAAAAAGGGGGTATTTCATTCGATATTCATAACCTTATGGATGGTCCCTACGGTAGCGGATTTGATATAGTCTATTGTAGAAATGTTTTGTTGCACATGACAATAAAAGGAAAAAAGAAGGCGCTTAACTCTTTAAAGGATGGAGTAAAAGCAGGTGGGATCCTTATACTAGGTGATACAGACCCTCACATTTTTGAAGACAATTGGGAGAGAAATAAATATAAAAATGCAATATTTTGGAAAAAAAAGTGGTGAATATACCTGTTATTTAGATTTTGTATTGATGAACCACTAGCTATAAACTAACCTGATTAGTGCAAAAAAAGGACGCTTAAATGAGAGTATTAGCCAAGTCGCTTCTCGATCTAGTTCCACTGGCGATAGTAACGATTATAATTTCGGTGCTTGCCAGTCAGAGCCTTGATGAATTATCAGTTAGTTACAATGAAATTATCAGTGAGGATTTGTCGGTAGTTAACCGGTTGAATGATGCTGATCGGGCCCTAGATAATTGGAAAAGTTTGATCAATGAGGGGGTTTTAAATAGCGCTGTAAACGCGGCATTAGCCTCACAGGATTTTGAAAAACTCTCAACAGAAAAAAATAACTTTCAAAAATCTCTAACCGAGGTGATTAATATTCTAGAAGGTAAGAGAGCCAGGTTTATTACAGGAGGTAGTGATAGTAATCAACAATCAGAGAATGAATCAGATCTTACAGAAGGTGAGGAGCAACTTACGTTTCAAATTGAAAGCCTGAAATTTTTGAAAGAGAATGGTATAGCCACAATTCAAGACCGTTCCAAAAAAATTCAAAGCATGACACAATTCAGTGCATCTACTCAACGAGATTTGTTGTTTTCAATGAGTTCGAGCGTGCAAAAAGCTCTTACTATTTCAATGGAGGGTACTGCCAAATCACTTGAAATTACTTACACCTTTCAAACTGATTCTGACGCAGTGGCTGGTGAAGTAGAGGAAATTAGCACTAACGTGGGTGGATTCCCAAGCATACCAGTTATTTTACTTGATATAAATTCCGTTTTCCAAGAGATAAAAAATATCCAAGACGCTATAGCGTTTACCTTTGGTCAATATATGCAAAAAGATGATCAACTGTTGAAAGACCTTGAACAAAAAATTGAGGAAGCAAAGTCATTAACAACATACCTTTCAAAGGTAGAACAAAGCTTTGAGAAAGATTATATGGACAACGAAAGTTTTAAGAATATTTTTGGTGATTATTTTATTGGAAACTATTCCGAAAGGCTCCTTTCTCCTGTAAAAAAATACTCTGATTTTTACCCTAAATTTGTAGATGCGTTGTTGAGAGACGATAAGCGACTGAGGCAACTAAAAATAGAAAAATCGCGTTTGTCTTCTAGCTTATCATCGGCCTCCACTTCTATAGCTTCTATGATTGAAGACGTTCGAAAAAATATAGATGCAAGATCTGATCAGAATCAATCTTTGACTGACCAAAGAATAGAAACAACCTGGACCCTTGCTATAATAGGACTCATAGCCGCTGTTGCTATTGGGTTTCTTGTAGCAAGGCAGACAATTATTAACCCGATGAGAGAATTTACTACTATAACAAATGATATTGCAAATAGTGGGGACTTTTCGAAACGAATTAAAAACCCCGGAAGAGATGAAATTGGAGAAGCAGGAAAAGCCGTAAATAATATGCTGGAGGTAACTGAGAGAGCGTTAAAAGATATACAGGAGCTTTTCACAAGTGTTTCATCGGGTAATCTTATGGCAAGATTGCCAAAGGGTTATAAGGGAGACATTGAAGAATGCGCGGTTCATATCGGAAAATCATTGGAACAATTGTCAGTAACTTTAAAAGACATATTAATTGACGTTGATCAAATAGCTACTGCTGCCTCACAAGCTGGAGATGCAGTTGGGCAAGTTGCTGAGGGGGCCAAAGCACAAGTGGAAGCCACTCAAGATATTCAGGAAAAGGTACGGGAATCAGAAGACCTTCGAGAGTTAGTTGAGGAGAGTACAAAGAAAACTGGTGAAGCCGCTTTAGAGGCGTCTAAAACTGCGAAGAAAGGTTCAGATGAAACTGAAAAGATGGTTGAATTAGCCAATGAAGTATCAGAAAACAGTGGTAAGATAGCAGAAATTTCATCTCTTATTGAAGAAATAGCGCAGCAGACAACAATGTTAGCGCTTAATGCCTCTATCGAAGCTTCAAGAGCAGGAGAAGCAGGAAGAGGCTTTTCTGTTGTAGCGACAGAGGTAGGTAAGCTCGCTGATAGATCTTCGCAATCAGTAAAAGATATTAGTACATTAACTAACGATGCAATGCAAAAAGCGAATGATAGCGTTTCTAGAATGGACAAAGTGAAGTCAGAGATGGAAAACATTAATAGCTTAATTAAAAATATTGAGAGCATGATGATGACAGTGGATCGCCATACTGATCAACAGAAAGAAGTGGCTGTATCTGTTTCAGGTGCAATTGATAATCTTGAGAGGATCGGTGAGTCAAATGCTGTTTCCTCTGAAGAAATTACGGCTTCTATGCTTGAACTATCTAAGATCGCGGGTAACACACGTGAAAAAATAAATTTGTTCTCCTTAGATAATGAAATAATTGATGATGAAATAGAGGAAGCTGAAACTGACAGGACAGCCGATGAGGCTCAGTTTGATTTAGATAGAGCACTTAAAGATGCAACTGAATATAAGTCCTAGAAGAGGGATCCCGATTGGTGATCTATATCAACTCAGATTGACCATAAAGAAATAATTACTTTGAAAGCTCGTCCAGTATTGGGCACGAGGGTCGATCATCTCCATTACAACAATTAACTAAGTGACTTAACTCGTTTCTGAGAGAATGAAATTCCTTAAGCTTTTCATCTATAGAAGCAATTTTGGCTAAAGTAAGTTTTTTTACTTCTTTGCTGGATCTGTTTTTATTCTGATATAAAGAAAGAAGCTCTCTACATTCTTCAATGCTGAAATTAAAGCGTCTTGCTTTTCCAATGAAGTTTAATTTTGCCACGTCATCATTAGTGTAGTTTCTATAGCCAGATCGAATATCCCTTGCTGGTTCAACCATTTTTATATCTGCATAATACCTGACTGTTTTTACAGATAATCTTGATAATTTTGCTGCCTGACTTATCTTCACAAAAAGTTCTTTACATTCCAGTTGGTAGATACTTTATATTGGGAAAAACGAAAGGTCAAGATGTCAGAATTAGCCCAAAGATTGGATATAAACTGGTATTGTAAGCACACTTGGAGACGGGCGTCATATAATACAATGTGGTGCCTTTTAGGCTGCTCTATAGGAGATTTTGGAACAATAGCGTATTTTCAATTTATGGGTATTGCGTGGCCCGTTTTAGCGATTATGACTCTAGCTATCATTAATGGCTTAATCACCTCCATTTTACTTGAAACGTTCATTCTGTTTCGACAAATGCCTTTAAAGGCGGCTTTTCAAACAGCTATAGGTATGTCCCTAATCTCGATGATATCAATGGAGGCTGCCATGAACTTAACTGATTTTATTGCCACTGGAGGCGCAAAGTTGACGTGGTGGGTAATTCCAATAATGCTAATAGTTGGTTTTATAACGCCACTTCCATATAACTACTGGCGCCTAAAAGCTTTAGGAAAAGCATGTCATTAAAATGAGAAAGTTTGCGATGCCGATCCTATTTTTGCTTTTTGTTTTAGGGAGTTTTTTTTACTTCGTACCGAGCCTATTTTTTGATGGCCCTGTTAGAGCTGATATTTCTCTGAGGCCAGATGATCAAGATTTGGTAGATCTTGGCAAGTTAGTTTATAAAAATAATTGTGCTTCTTGCCACGGCGTTAATTTGGAAGGTCAAGAGCGATGGAGAGTGCCAGACGCTAACGGTTACATGCCTGCACCTCCGCATGATGAAACTGGTCATACATGGCATCACCCAGATGAGTATCTTTTCTTAATGACCAAATACGGGCTAGAGGAAATTATTGGGCAAGAATATCCTAATAATATGCCAGCATATAAAAATATTCTCTCAGATGAAGAAATATTGGCGTCTTTGTCTTTTATTAAAAGTACGTGGAGCAGGGAAATTAAGTTGCAGCATGATAAAATTAACGAAATGAATAAATAATTGAGGTATCACAATGTTTAAAACGATTTTAAAAATATTTATATTGACAATGCTACCAGCACTGGCGTTCGCTCATTCACCTCTTAAATCGGTTGATCCAATCGATAAAGCAGTACTGACAGAAGCTCCTACGGAATATAAGATGATATTTAAATCACCGGCTAAATTAATAAAGTTTGAGATTTTGAAGCAGGCTGAAGAAAAAGACAAAAAGCTTTCGCCCCTGAAATTAAATTATAAGCCTTCCAAGCTTTGGTACGAAAGTCACGTGGTCAAGTTACCGAAAATTAGCAACGGGTCTTACGAAGTTCGCTGGCGTGCTATGGGGGAAGATGGCCATGTTCTTAAGGGTACTTTAAACTTCGAAGTCAAGGGTGAATAAAACATTATGGAACTTTGGACTGTTTTAGTACCAATTGGGAAGTTTGTGGCTTACGTATTGTCTTTGTTAATGGTTGGCACCGGATTATTCATCCTTCATTTTAAATCCATGCTTTCCCTGTCAACATTTACTTATTGTCAAAAACTAATTTTCCAATCGTCTTTGGCTGGGTTGATGGTAGCCCCATTTTTATTTTTTTTGGTCGCTGGAAATATAGGGGGCGATCTGTCCAGTGCAATTGATCCCCTGATGATAAGTATAGCTTTCTCATCAAAGGCCGGGCAAGCGGTTCTTGTATTATTTCTAGGCTTTTTATTGGTTTCTTTTTGGAGCTACTTCTTGCCAAAACAAATTTGGACCGTTGTTATTGCTGGCTTTAGCTGTATTCTAATTTCTTTTTCTATATACGGACACTCGACAATTAATGGTTATACCTCACAGCTTCTTATCGTTCTGCATTTACTTGCTATATCTTATTGGGTGGGCTCATTTTTTCCACTACGTTATTCTACCTACAGAGATATTGAAGATGAAAAACTGTTCCAGATAGCACATAAATTCGGCATTTATGCCGTGTATTATATCTTACTACTGGTAGTGGCTGGGGTTAGTCTAGGAACAATTTTGGTCGGTAGTTTGAACGGTCTTCTATATTCGACCTATGGGCAGGTTTTCTTATTAAAACTGTCGCTAGTTTCAATCTTGTTGGGAATTGGAGCAATGAATAAGTTTAAGTTAGTTCCTAATCTTCAATCAAACGGAAAGGCTAACGCAGTTAAATTAAGAAAGTCAATTGGAAGGGAAATCATTATATTAGCTTTTATTTTAGCCATATCGAGTATAGTATCTACGTCAATTGAGCCGCCCTATTAACAGAATAAAAAAAGAAAGTTAAAATATGGCTTCCGGGGAAAATATCAAAACCTATTTCAATGGCGCGTGGCATGAAGGCGATAAGTATATTCTACGTGCCGCCGATCATGGGGCATGGTTAGGATCAAGTGTCTTCGATGGAGCTCGATTTTTTGAAGGCGCTACACCTGACCTACTTTTACATTGTGAGAGAGTAAATAATTCAGCAAAGGCAATGATGCTTGATCCTGATGTTACACCTGAAGAAATGGTGGAAATAATTAAAGAGGGGCTTAGCTCTTTCGATAAATCCACATCGGTTTATATAAGGCCAATGTATTGGGCGCTTGATGGAGCCGAGTCGTTAGTGTTGCCAAAAGAAAATAGTACCGCTTTTTCAATCTGTCTTGAGCAAATACCAATGGCCGAAGCAACTGCTTCTGCAACGCTCAGCAGAACCAAATTTCGACGACCTGTTCTAGAGGATAATGTAGTGAATGCAAAAGCGGGGTGTTTATATCCCAATAATGCAAGAATGTTAGCCGAGGCACGATCAAAAGGGTTTACAAATGCTTTAGTTGCTGATGCCGCTGGCAATGTTGCTGAGACAGCAACAGCCAATATCTTTATGGTAAAAGACGGTGAAGTATTAACACCGATCCCAAATGGTACCTTTTTGGCTGGTATTACTAGGGCGAGACATATAAAAAATTTAAGAGAATATGGAAAATCGGTTTCAGAAACTGTTCTGTCTTTCAAAGATTTTGAAGAAGCCGATGAAGTATTTATGACAGGAAATATGACCAAGATAATGCCTGTAACTGCTTTCGAAGATAAGAACTACCAAGTCGGTTCTATAGCAAAGCTGGCAAGAGAATTATATTGGGATTGGTCACGCTCTCAGACACTTTGATTATGTGACTGTACCCTTTCTCGATACCAAGTGTATATTCCTGCTCCAACGATGATAATTGCACCAATAATCAAACTCTTACTTGGGTATTCTGTGAAAAATATGATGCCAAGGCAAGCTGAGAAAACTAAATCAAAATACGAAAATGGGGCAAGAAGAGATGCTTCAGATTTTCTGAGTGCTAAAATAAGACAAAAATGACCGAAGCCACCAAGAGTACCTAATAGGGTAAAATAAATAATATCCAATAGATCTATTTTTTGGTAATATGGAAATAAAATTAGTGTGGAAACAATAGTTCCCACTAAGCCAGTATAAAAGAAGTTTGTTCTAGGATCCTCATCTGTACCGAGGTGACGCGTGGAAACTGCATAACCTGCGTAGCATAAAGCCGATAGAAGTGGAAAAATGCTAGCGATTAAAAAGGTATCTGTTCCTGGCTGTATAATAATTAATGCTCCGAAAAATCCAACAAAAACCCCTAACCATCTCTTAAACCCAACTATTTCGCCTAGAAAAATTACTGATAGAATAACAACCAATAATGGCGCGGTTTGAAAAATCGCCATAGTTGCAGCCAAAGATAAGTTAGCAAAACCGGCAAAAATAAAAATGGTCGCCCCAAAAAGTAGAGCCGATCTGAAAAGGTGAATTTTTAACCTCTGTGTTTTCACAATTGTTTTCAAATTTTTATTGAATACCAATATTGTTAGCACTGTTTGGCTGAGGTATCGCGCCCAGACCACCTCAATTATGGGATATTGAAGAGCCATTCCCTTGGCAAGGGCATTCATGCACACAAATGATAATATGGCACACAAAAAAAGAGGTATGCCTCCAAGATTTAGTTTCAATGATATTCCTTCTTAGGGTTAAACCAATTGATTGGTAATTTGACTGAAAATATCAGACATCTGCTCAATATTATTCTTCATAATAGGTTTAGGCTCTGAACTCAGGCACACAAAAGAAAGCTCTTTATCAAAATCGATCCAAATCCACTGGCCATGAATTCCGAGTCCAAAAAGAACGTTTCTTGAAGTGTAGGGCCTATACCATTTTGATCTATAAAGCCCTTCAGGAAAAATATCATAGTGTCCATCAAGACTGAATTTTTTATTAGAATCTGCATTTAGTATATCTTTGATCCAGTTTTCAGGAAATACTTGCTCGCCGTGACTATTTTTTCCATAGCATCGAACCATTTCACATATACTCATTATATCGCTTGCTGATATGCATACCCCTCCAGCGGATCTTGACGTACCCATTCTGTCCAGTGTCACATAAGCATCGTCTTGCGCACCTAGAGGTCTCATAAGTTTTTCAAAAAAGTACTGTGCGAATTTTTTTCCAGTGCATTTTTCTATTATAATTCCGAGCATGTCGGTGTTTGTTGAATGATATTCAAATTTTTCACCGTGTTTGTGCGTATTTTTGTTCAAGCTAAAAAGAAATGATTTTAAATGTGATGTATCATCTATGTCTTGTGGGTTCCAACCGGTTGATTGCCGATAATCGAGAAAAATACCGGATGTTGCTTCATAGTCTTCTATGAAATTAGAAGAAACGCTCATGTCCAATAAATTGCGCACTGATGCATCTTCGAAAGCACTTCCCTTTGTCTCGGGAATAATCTGGGAGACCAAAGTTTCTTCACTTAATAACCCTTCATCAATTACGCAGCCGATAAGTAACGCGGTTAGTGACTTTGACACAGAAAAGATAATATGTGGAGTTGTGGAGGAACAATAATCAGAATGCCACGTATATATGGTTTTACCTTTATGAGATATGTGAAAAGCGTCTACTGTTGTTTGACTTAAAAACTCTTCCAATAATGTTTCCTCGTTTTCTCTTATTTTTACGGTAAGCTCTTTATTTTTAAACTCACTGACTTTTTTATCTGGTCCTTTGGTCCAATTTATCGAAGCCGTAGGGATTATTTCCCTTACCTTAGAAAATGCTTCTCTATTAAATGGGGGTAGCCTCCAGTTGGCTAATGTGGGTTGAGAATCTTCCAATTTAATTCCTTTGATGATAAATAAACTCTATGATCTAATTACAGGACAATGTCTGGTACAACAAGAGATAAAATGTAATCACTGAACTCAAGGGAGGGAATTATTTACATATAATGATAACGGTTTACAGAAACTCAGTCCAATCTTGGGAAATAGATCAAATGGGCCATATGAATGTTCAATTTTATTTTGAAAAAGCACTTCAAGGATGTGTTGTGCTTTGGAACAAGTTAGGGATTAACGAGAAACCAGTCGAGTTGGGAAATACATATCTTTCTCTTGCCCGCGCCCACATTCGTTTTCTTAAGGAACAAAAACCAGGAGCTCCATTTTTTTTTAAACTGGGAATAGTTCAACTTGGAGATACTGAAGCAAAACTATATTTAGAAATGGTAGAAACAATTACACAGCAACCCTGCGCTGCCTTTAACTTCCAATTTGTATGGACTAGTAAACCCCCAGAGGAAGTAAAAAAGAATTTTTCTAAAGTGTTTGAGGAATTGAGGGTAGATATTCCGAGCTATGGTCAACCAAGAGGATTATCTTTACAAAAGGAAAATGTAATGTCTCTCTCACAAGCCTCTCAGAAAGATATGATTGATTCATTTGAGTCAGTAATTTTGCTAAGGCAATGCGATAATATGGATAAGATTAAGCCCTCCGCTTATATGGGTGTGGTATCAGACTCAACGCCTCACTTGTTAGCGTATACTGGCACAATAGATGAAAATGGTATGACCAATGTCGGAAGCGCTGCTTTAGAATATAAGTTTGATTTTTTTGAATATGTCCCCTTAGGTACGCACTTAAAAACGAAGTCAGGAGTTCAATCTATGTCTAATAAGACTTTTGTATGGAAGCACTGGATATTTAATGTTGAGACTGAGAAGCCGGTCGCTATTGCAAGTGCTGTTGCCGTTACTATGGATCTCAAGGCCAGGAAGTCGATTCCCATACCACCGGAAATGGCTAAGGCCTTGGCTAAACTGATATTGTAAGAGGTTTTAAAAATGAAATTATATTACCATTCATCTAGTAGTGCTTCTTTACGCGTTCTTATTTTTTTAAGTTGCAGGGGTGTTCCTGAAAATAAAGTTAAACTAATTGAGACTGGAATAGATTTTGATAGTCGAGGAATACCTGTTTGGACGATCCCCAGTGATGACGAACAATACAATAAGTTAAAAACCAATGACTATAAAGCTCTAAACCCTGAAGGAAGAGTGCCTCTACTTTTGCTTGAGGATGGTAAAAAAATGACTCAGACAGGAGCTATCATAGATTTGATAGACGATCTTTTGGGTGAACCCTCTCCATTAATTCCAGAGGACCCCTATTTAAAAGCCGAGATGAGAAGAATTCAGTGGATTGTAGCCGCCGACACCCAACCCTATCAAAACATTCCTTTTATTATCCAAGCGATGGGTGAGTGGGGAATGAAAAAAGCACAGCCGATTAAGCATCCCCTGAGGAAACATTTTATCAATCGCGAGTTTTCTGCCATGGAAGAAATTTTGAAAAATGTTTCAGGAAAATATTGTGTTGGAGATAATGTCTCTTATGCGGATTGTTTTTTAATTCCTCAAATAAGAAATGCACTTGCATCAGATATTCCTTTGGAACAAGATTTTCCAAATCTACATAAGGTGTGGGAAAATATGCTGGCTTTGCCAAACGTACTTGATATTTTTGAAAGGGCTGGAGGCATCATCCAACCTATAGTTGTTGACGAAAAAAAACTAAAAGAATATGTGGAGTAGGAACAAATGGAAAAAACTGAAAAGCATGTGATATGGCAGCCAAATGAAGAGATTTACAAGGCAGGGGATAACCCAGAAGGTGCGTATCTGATTAAGTCTGGATACGTTTACATTTACACATCAGGTGGACTAAAACTTAATAGGCTGGGTGTGAATGAAATTTTTGGTGATGCCTCGCTCGTTTTAAAAAAGCCACGTTCGGTAACGGCAATTGCCGGTGAGCATGAAGTTCATGCCTTATTCCTTCCGGCAAGATCGATAGACAGTTTTTTACAAAAGAACAAGGTTATTTCTGCGTTGATAAGAAAAACACATTTGAGACTCATTGATTCAAATGCGCAAAGCGAAGAACTATCAAAGGATTTGGAGAAATTGATGGCAATGGTAAAAAAAACTGAGACCATATCCGAAGATATCACAAAATTAGTCGAGCAAATGAGGAAGAAAGTGAATAAGACACTTTCGGAAGACTGATTTTATTGTCCAAACAAAGGGAAAAAAAAGTATAAGGTATAAGCCATTATGAAAGCTGGTATAGCCGAATAAATCGTTGCGAGCACAGCGGCTCTAGGTGCGATCGCTATTGCAGGAAACAAAGCATCACCATCGTTTGATATAGCATTCCCTAAAAGAGCACTGAAAGGTATCATTCCATTTAAAAAAAGAGTGGTGACCAATATTTGGGGTCCGCATCCAGGGATAAACCCTATAATTATGGCAAGTAAAGGAATCAGCATTCCTATCGTCTTAAACATCACGTTCAAGTCCAACGGAGTTAGATAAACGAGATAATCGTATGCTAAATAAGCAGCTAAAACCCAGATGGCAATAAAACTTGTTTCTTCAGCTACGCGAACGAGTGGTTTGTCTTTCGGGTTAGTCATGGTTTTGATTTGTGAGTTAGACCATATAAAAATGCTTGTCACCATTCCAACTATTGCAATAATCTGTGGAAAAATACCAAAGAGCTCTTCAAGGTCGTACTGAAGTATTTGGAGAATCCCCAGACCAAAACCCGGTACTATCAGAAAAGTAAATATTATGTCACGCTTCCTATTTTTGCCAATTATGGGAACATCACTTTTTAGATCAATGGCCTTCTCCTGATGTGAAAAAGTAAGAATATTATCAGCAATATACCCTGTGATAATTCCGGCTAGTAGCGTAAGAGGAAGAACTAATATTGCAATGTCCGGTCTAACCGCAATTAATAAAAATGCGGCGTCTCCCATTGTAGCGGTTAGGGTTGCTATAACCGCTCCAAATGACACGTTGCCAGAAGTATAGGCCGCTACCACGACAACGGCGCCGCCGCACCCCGGCGTTGCACCGAGAATAGCAGCTATTGGTATTTGAAAGGCTGAGGAGTCTCGAAGAGTATTTCCTACATTAAAATTAAACCTATGCTCTGATAAATAGAAGATAGATAGAGTAATGGCTACGAAAGCACTTACCTGAACATATGCGTCAGTAACCAAGGCTCTTGTAAGGTCGCCCAACTCCCCCGGCAGTGCTGTTAGAGCAAGCAGTAAAAGGGCAATGAAATACTTTTTTCTGATAGAATAAATCAACTTAAAACTTTCTCTAAAATGTCTACTTGATAATGATTATCATTTGCAATAAAAAAATAGTTCTTAAGCTAGATAATTCCAATTTTTTTCAATCATTACTTTTTTAGTCAGAATAGTTATTGACAAAGGCGAGTAAATTAGTCAATTTTAATCCTGACTGGGATAGTCGGAATTAAAATTGAAGGATTATATAATGAAAAAACTTATCGTTATGATTGTTGCGGTATTTGTAGTGACAGAGGTAGCAGCACATCATTTTTATTCAAAGTTTCCAATTACACTGAAAGGTTATACTGGAGACAAGACTAACTCAGTCTCTTACTCAGGGCAGATAGCAAGACATGTTTTACATGATTCTCTAAAAAAACTAGCTGGGAAAGGTGATGGAGGGTCTAACGCTGCTGAAATTGAAGCTCAGATGATGAATTATTTCAAGGGAAGTAAAGAGGACCTTGATATTATTGCACCCAAAACAAAAGGTGATTTTAAAATAAAGCAAACAACGTTAAACCAAATCAGCAAAGGTAAAAATCTGTCTGGTAAAACTTATAAGGGCATTATAAATGGATGGCCTGGTCAAATGACTGGACCAGAAGTTATTGAGTTTATGATTAAAAAAGCGGCTCAGACAAAAGGAGGTTTTGACCCCGCTACAGGTTATAACTATCCTCAATTGATTTCAAAATTTGCAATGGGTGCTGTGTTTTATAACCAAGCAGTTGATAATTATTTAGATGAAAAGATGGCTCCTGGCTCAAAGACAAATGATAAGCCATATAAGGACGGAGCTTATTATACCTATAAAGAGCATGCTTGGGATGAAGCATTTGGGTATTGGGGTGCCGTCTCCCATGGGCTCGGTCTAAGTGCAAAGCAAAACTACGATATCACTAAAATGAAGGATATGGCTGCCGCAGACCAAAACAAAGACGGTGTAGTAGATCTCAAGAGCGAGTACAATTTTGCGCACGCATACTATGCATCAAGCTTTGATAAAGGTGGTAAGACAAATTATTATAATACAGTTACTCAGGCTTTTTTAGACGGTAGAAAGATAATTGCAGGAGCAAAAGGTGAGAAGCTTTCATCATCTGAAAAAGCTGCATTGCAAGGTCACATCGCCGTAATCAATGCAAATTGGGAAAAGGTTATTGCCGAGTCTGTTTTTAAGTATGCGGGTTCCGTTTATAAGGATATCGTAAAGCTTGAAGAAAATTACTCAGATAAAGCCTTCTCCACTTACGCAAAGCATTGGGGAGAATTGAAAGGTTTTGCACTAGCTCTTCAGACGGGCAAATCAAACTTGGGTGAAACAGCCGTGAAACTAAACAGGCTTACAGGTATGGGGCCAGTTCTAATGAATGCTTCTCAAGTAACAGGTGTAGATTCTGCGGGAAATTACATCAAGGAAGAAGCTCAGTCTTGGGGTGAGTTTAAGCTACACATGCTTAAAATCCAAAAGCTGATGGTCGAAAAGTTTGGTGTCAAAGCAAAAGGAAACGACATGTTAGCAGATATGTCCTCTTTGGCGTCAAAGGTAGGAAGCTCCGATAGCGCGGAAAACGACTAAAAGAGCTTTCCTTCTCCAGCTTTCCCCCGGATTTCCTAGTCACGGGGGAAGGCTCCTAAATACCTTAAAAGGGCCTTATATAAGTTAGGAATAAAATGTTAGAATATATTGGCGATATTTTCCATCACTTTGTTGATCCAAAGAAAAGAGTTTTCCTTGGGTACATTGCGTTATCCATCTTAATAGCGCTTTTATGGCTTGTATTTATAAAGAAAAAGGGGTTGAAATCAGCAATTTTTAAAGTGTTTGATAAGAAAATTCTCTTATCAGGTTCTGCAATCTCGGATTACAAAATGTTTTTAATTAATAGAGTTCTAATGTTGGTACTATCTCCGTATCTTTTGACTCAGTTAGCCGTTGCAACATTTTTTTACTATTCTCTTTTATCAATACCGTTAAGTGGGCTTATTTCTTTCTTAAGTGATACCCCGACTTTTGTAGTAGCAGTACTATTTACTTTTGTTTTTTTCACTTTTGACGACTTTACAAAATACTGGGTACATAGATGGATGCATAAGTGGCCTGTTTTGTGGGCTCTTCACAAAGTTCATCATTCGGCTGAGACCTTAAATCCAATCACTGTTTATAGAACACACCCTCTTGAGGGAATTCTATTTTCATTAAGAGGAGCATTTTCCCAAGGCACAGTGATTTCCACGTTCTTTTTCATTTTTGGTGATAAGGTAGATTTAGTAACTATTTTAGGAGTCAACTTTTTAGTATTTTCTTTCCATGTTGCTGGATCAAATTTAAGACACTCCCATATAGACATCAAATATTGGGTTTGGTTAGAAAAAATTCTCATTTCACCAGCTCAACATCAGCTTCATCATTCTTTGGATGAAAGACATTACGATAAAAACTTTGGAGCCGCTTTGGCGATATGGGATTGGATATTTGGATCGCTTCATCACTCCGAGGATATTGATAATCTTATATTAGGGGTTGAAGATAATGACTTCAATCCTACATCGATAACGGAATTATATTTGAAACCATTGAAAGAAATTTCAGATATTGCCGCAGAAAGTCTATCCAGCTTCAAATCGCTAAATAAAATTTTTAAAATATAAAAGGAGCAATCCTAATGAACTTCTACCCTATATCCATTATTACGTTTTTATTCCTTTCGTTTAATACAGTTATTGGTGCTGAAGTTAATATTTACTCTCACCGCCAACCTTTTCTAATTAACCCCTTTTTGGAAAAATTCACTGAAGAAACGGGAATAAAGACTAACGTAGTATATGCAACTAAAGGTTTAGCTCAACGACTGAAAGCAGAGGGTAAGAATAGTCCGGCTGATGTCATTTTGACGGTAGATATTGGGCGCTTATATATATATGATGATCTCGATCTCCTCGCATCAGTAAATTCGGATATTCTGGATAGGAACATTCCCCAGAATTTAAAAAGTCCCGAAAACAAGTGGTTTGCCTTATCAAAACGATCACGAATTATAGTTACGTCCAAGGACAGAGTAAAAGAGGGACAAATTACAAAAATCGAGGACTTAGCCGACGAACAATGGAAAGGCAGGGTGTGTTCCCGACCAGGAAGCCATGTATATAATAGAGCCCTAATGGCTTCGCTTATTTTATCTCTTGGAGAGAAAGCAACAGAGGAATGGGCAAAAAAATTCGTGGGTAATCTAGCTAGAAGGCCCCAAGGAAATGATAGAGCGCAAGTAAAGGCGATCTTTGAAGGCCAGTGTGACATATCTATTATAAATAACTACTATTTTGGTAAATTAAAATATTCTGACGATCCAAGCCAAAGGGAATGGGCAAAAAGTGTTCGCTTAATTTTTCCGAATCAAGGTGCAGAGGATAGGGGAGCACATGTAAATATATCGGGTGGAGGCGTTGCTAAACATTCAAAAAATAAAAAAGAAGCAGTGGCTTTATTAGAGTTCTTATCAAAAGCGGCCTCTCAGAAAATGTATGGAGAGATTAATTTTGAATACCCGGTGAACCCAAATGTTGAAACTACCGAAGAACTAAAAAGTTGGGGAAGTTTCAAGTCTGACAGTTTACCTATCATCTCAATTGCCCTGAAAGCTTATGAAGCTCAAAAAATTATAGATAAAGTAGGTTGGTAAAATTTTAAGTAATTCTGCAATATTTCACACTAACCATTGGGCAAAAAATAATGGTATACTGAGAAACTCTCCCGCTGTTTTTCTATCTATCCTTTTAATTGGTCCTATATTCAGTTTACTTCTGACAGCTTTCGAAAGTAACCAAGATCTGTGGGTCCACCTTGTAAACACTGTATTGCCTATATACGTAGTGAATACTTTATTCCTATTCTTAGGAGTATTAACCCTAGCAGGCGGTTTAGGTATTTCAACGGCCTGGATTGTTACTTATTACTCTTTTTTTGGCAAAAAAGTAATAGAGTGGGCTTTAATACTACCTCTAGCTTGTCCGGCTTATATTATTGCTTATGTCTATACCGATTTTTTAGAGTACGCAGGACCGGTACAAGGACTTATAAGAAACATATTTGGTTTTAACTCGGCAGCTGACTATTATTTTCCTGAAATAAGATCAGTGATGGGTGCTATTTTTGTAATGGGTTTTGTACTTTACCCATATATATATATTTTGGCACGAACAGGTTTTAATAACTCTCCTAGAAGCTTGTATGAGACTGCGGCGCTTTATGGCCGAAATAAATTTTTTGCAGTTGGCTTGCCCTTGTGCAGACCATATATTGTGGCAGGTCTTGCCCTTGTTGCGATGGAAGTACTGTCAGATTTTGGAACAGTTGAATATTTCTCTGTTCAAACGCTTACTCTGGGAATGTTTAATCTTTGGATTGGGATGAATAGTATATCTGCAGCATCGCAAATAGCGATAGTGACCTTTGTTTTTATTATCATCTTGCTTGTTCTAGAAAGAAAGGCAAGATCTAGCCAAAAATACAATGATACCTCTAAGAGACTTAATAATATTTCACCAAAAGAGTTGAGTTTGAAAAAAGCGCTATTTGCAATTTGCTTTTGTTTAGTGCCAATTTCAGTTGGTTTTATAGTTCCAATAATTATATTGATAAATAACGTTTTTATAGGGCTAAAACCTGATAGTTTTTTTGCGATTTTCCCTGTACTGTTAAATACTATTTTTATAGGTTTAACCGCCACATTAATTATTATATTACTTGCTTTTTTCTCAGCTTCTAGCGCGTATTTTTCTAAAAACCGTGCTTTAGTTATTATCTACAATATTGCTGCTACAGGATATGCTCTCCCTGGAACTATGCTCGCTATAGGTGTAGTTATTTTTTTTGGGTTTTTAGATAAATTTACAGGAAATATAGTCTTTTTAGGAGGAACGATATATGGAGTTATATTCGCATTAACAGTAAGGTTTTATGCTGTTCCCTATGGAGGAGTGATTTCAGGATACTCTAGAATTCCCTCAAATTTATTTGATGCATCAAAAAGTTTGGGTTATTCCACAATATCTACATCATATAAAATTACTCTTCCCCTTATCAGGACATCGATTATAGCTGCTGCGATTTTGACTTTTGTAGATATAGTTAAAGAGTTGCCAATGACATTGATACTAAGACCTTTTAACTTTGAAACACTCGCAACTTATACATACCAGTTCGCACATGACGAATTAATGATCGAGGCATCATTGCCAGCATTCTTCATTATAATTACCGGACTTATCCCGATTTTGTTACTACAAAACCAATTAAATAGCTTCTTTCATTCAAAAAACTGAACAGCGAGATATAACAGCGTCGAGAACATCAAAATATATAACACTATGATATTCACTTTATTATTAGAGCCAACAAACTTTAAAGTTTCTAAAGTTTGTTTATGTTCTTTGAGAGTCTGCCTAGCTTTATTCGGTTTGGGTTTTTTTAAATCTTTGCTTGCATAATATACATCGACTATAAATGGGTTGCCTTTTGAGATGGAGCCCACAGATCCAAAGTAATCAGGCATCTCTGTATAATTGGAGACGTCCGCTTTTTCATATAAAAGCTTGTAGGCTTGCCCGTCGGTTATAAACCCATTTTCCGTATATATCCCGGTAGGTTTTTCCGCATATACACCTTTTAAATTACCTAGGTTACATCTAACAATAATAGCCTCAAACTCAGTATGATAAATCTTGCTAAGTAGATCTCTAAAGGTATCATCGTCTAGATATACCTCTAAATAGAATTCTTCCCCAAAGTTATAATCCAGATTGTCGCTCGCTTTGCCACAAGACAGAGAAAAAAAACCGCTACCCCTCAAATCATCAAAGTTTAGATCTCCCTGAGTATAACTTCCGAGAACTGATTTTTCTTTGCTAGATATTTGTTTGCTATCTCTTTTTAAACAATGGATGGCGACATTTATTTTATCTGAATATTCTCTTGAACCGAGTATTGAAAAGGAATCTTTATTTTTTTTGTAAATGTTATTTAAAATTATACCCGTGCCAACAATTTGCTCGACTTCACTAAATCCAGCAGATTTTTTTTTGCTTATGCTATAAATATCACCGTGTTTATATGACTTAGAGTATTCAGGCGATACAATTTTGAGCTCAATAGTTCCATCTTTAACAGGAAAAAATCTTACAAGCTTTTCTATCTCGTCAAAATCATTTCGTTTCTCTACTAAGTACTCAGTTTCTTCTTTTGGCAGATTAAATGAATTCTGTTGTCTTACAAAAATCACTTCATTTGGGTATGTTGAATTTGTATTCTTCATGTTGCTGATAATAATCTAAAAAGTAGTTAAAAAACCAATATTTTTGCAAAATAAAATTTAAAAAAATATTATTTGTTACGAGCACATTTATATTCTCTGGGACAAGCACCTTTATCTTCAATAACAATAGTAACCTCGGGTGGATCCATTCTCGACCCTGCTTTCACATAAGTACACATTCTCTGAGTTGGATCGTCGTCATTCCATTTCCAACTTTTAAACCTACATGTTACTGGAGTTGTGTTAGAGAGTGCGGCTCTTCTACGGCACTTAATCTTTTCTCTTCCCATTATTGTTTGTGGCCACTTAAGCCTCATCGTGTCCCAAAGAGTGCAGTGCGGTTCTTTTTTATTTTCATACATACGTCCCTCAGCCAAGGAGATGACAGGAAACATCAAAAGGACGTATAAAAAAAACAGCTTTATCATTTCTTTTTTGTTACTCTCTTTAAAATATTGGTTGATTATAAAATCGACACTTATATCTATTAGTTTAGAAGTTTTGAAATTTGTTTGTAAATAGTGTATCATAAAATGCGAATAGCATTAATTTTTTTGGATAAAAAAAGAATTATTCAAATAAGGGGGGAAAATGGCTGAAGTTTTTGAGGACTCCTATTCAGCGGAAGCGCTAGCGAATATGGAGAACTATATAATTAGTTTTGGCACTTTAATTAAAGACGTCGGTTCTAGCGAAGGGTTTAAGAACGCGCTCTTTGGCATGAAGGTAATGATTGAGAAAAAACCTAGACGTATAGCTGATTTGAGCAAAATTTATGCTGGAAAAGCGCCCAGAACTTTGGAGCTTCTTGTATTTAGTAGAGAACATATTCCATTGATAGTTTCTGAGATAAAGGCGCACGAATTTAAAAATGTAAAAGCAGACGTGCAACAGCAACTAATTACAGTTACCGTGCCAAAGCCAACGCTGGATGATCTAACGGCTATGGAAGATCAAATAGCTACGATGAGCCGATCTGCAATAAGCAGTTTGACAAAAATTAGAGGAAACACTTCACAGAGACTTAAAGCTGCATTGGAAAATGAATTCATTGACGGCGTTACTATGCATAACTCAAGAAACAAAGTGGATGCCGTATACGATAAGTATGTAAAGCTTGTAAAACTTCATTCTCTAAAGAAAAGAAAATCTATTTTAGGCAGTTACTTTGAGCCAAAAAATGAAGAAGAAAGATTGCTTTTGCCTGAACTTAACAAATTAAAACCTTTACCTGAACCAAAAGAATAGCCTAGTATTGGACTTTGATTATTGTTGCAGTAGGAAATGCCAAAAACAGGTGGCCAATTAATCGCAGAAAGCCTTGATACGAACGAGGTCAAGTACGTGTTTTGTGTTCCCGGTGAAAGCTATTTGGGCGCTCTGGACGCTCTGTTCGACAAAAAGAAAAGTATAAAAGTTATCAATGCACGTCATGAAGCTGGAGCAGCTAATATGGCCGAGAGCTATGGTAAAATTTCTGGAAAACCAGGAGTTGCCTTGGTCACAAGAGGGCCCGGAGCCTGTCATGCCTCTGTAGGTGTACATATTGCTCATCAGGACAGCACTCCAATGATCTTGATAGTAGGGGATGTTGCAAGAGCTGTTAGAGACAGAGAGGCTTTTCAAGAAGTAGATTTCAAAAACTTTTTTGGACCAATATCAAAGTGGGTAGGAGAAATTAGTGATCCAGATAGGGTTCCGGAATACATGAATAGGGCCTTTAGTTTGGCCACTTCCGGAAGGCCTGGACCAGTGGTGTTAGTTACCCCAGAAGATATGCTTTCTCAACTCTCGAAAGTAAAAACTCCTGTTTTAAGTCCAGTTATTAGAGGTGAAATGCCCTCGAAGGGATTAAGCGGTATAATTGAAAATCTAAGAAAATCAAAAAAACCTCTTTTTATAATTGGTGGCTCTGGTTGGACCGAAGGGTCGTGTTCTAAACTTCACAATTTTATCAATGAAAATAATATTCCAGTAGCAACATCTTTTCGCAGACAGGATTTATTTGACCATAAAAACGAGAATTTTGCAGGAAGCTTTGGTACATCAGTATCTTCAAAACTTATAGATAGCACCAAAAACAGTGACCTAATTATTGTGTTAGGAGCTAGGCTAGGTGAAATGACAACTCAAGGATATAGCATTATCAACCCTCAGGATATTTCAAAAAATATAGTGCATATTCATGTAGACCCAAATGAGTTGAATAAGGTTTTTAACGCCAATGTATGCATAAACGTTGGAGTGAATGAGTGCTGCGATAAACTAGAAGAACTCACTCTGGATAACTCCAATCGATGGAAAGAATGGAGAAATGAGTTAAACAAAAACTACTTGGAGGATTCTAAACCACAAAAAAATAGAAACATTAATAATCTAAGTAAAATTTTTGGAATAGTTGAAAAAAAATTCCCCTCAAATTCTATTATAACCCTAGATGCTGGAAACAACGCAGCCTGGCCACAAAGGTTTTTAAGCTTCGGAAGAAACCGGAGGCAGATAGCATCTACCTGTGGTTCTATGGGATATGCCATTCCAGCAGCGGTCTCTTCAGCACTGTCAAATCCAGAAAAAGCTGTTCTCTGCTGTGTAGGTGATGGAGGCTTTATGATGTCTAGCCAGGAAATCTCTACGGCTGTTCATTATGGTGCAAAAATTATTATTTTACTAATTAATAACAGTAGTTATGCAACAATAAGAATGCATCAGGAGAGAGATTACCCGGGGCGAAAAATTGCTACAGATTTGAAAAACCCTGACTTTGTTAAGCTATGTAAAGCTATGGGTGCTGATGCCTATAGAGTAAAGGGAGTAGAAGATTTTTCTAAAATTTTTGCCAAGTCGCTTAAGTCAAAAAAAGTAAATGTTATTGAAATACCAATTTCCATAAATCAATTATCCCATAGGTATAATCTTAAGTAGCTTTCAGAGCCTTATTTAGTTCAACTCTAGTCGGACTTGACTGAGCTGTTCCTTTCTTTAAAACACTGAGACCTGCTGCTGCACAAGAAAATTCTACTGATTGCCCCAAATCTTTTCCAAAGGACAATGCGCTTGCTAGAGCACCATTGAAACAATCGCCAGCACCCGTCGTATCAATTACTTTTCCAAAATTGTTGCCTGGGCAAAACGAAATTTTCTCTCCATCAAAAAATGCAGCGCCCTTTTTTCCAAGTGTAATAATTACTTTTTCAACTCCCAGGTCTCTGATTTTATTTATAGCCTTTTCAATGTCTCTTTTTCCTTTTAAAGAGATATTTGTTATTTGCTCAGCTTCGGTTTCATTGGGAGTAATAATTTCACAAAACTGGTAAGCTTTCCTACTAATTTTTCCAAATGGGGCTGGATTAAAAATTGTAATCATGCCCAATTCTCTGGCTTCTTTTAAAACTGCAAATGTAGTATCAGATGACTGCTCAAATTGAGTTAAAAAGATGTCTCCTTTTTTCATTTTTGATTTCTGCAAATAAAAGTCATCTATACTCAGATGGGCTGATGCACCAGGATCTACAATTACACTATTTTCACCAGTTTTATCATCAATAAATATTCCTGCCATACCGGTAGGCAAGCTTTTGTCAATTTTTGTACTCGCAAAAAGTTTCTCTCTTCTCCAAATATCATTTGCATAGCTATTAAAATTATCATTCCCTAATCGAGTAATTAATGTGGTGGATGCTCCAAGTTTTCTTGCTGATATTGCTTGATTTGAGGCTTTGCCGCCAGGGCCTATGTTTGAACTTTTTGCAATAATGGTTTCCCCAGGTTTTACTTTCTTATCAACATAGAAAGATAAATCCACCGCGAAAATTCCAAAAACAAAAATATGTTTATTTTTTTGTTTCATTGAATTCTGCTCTCAATTGTTCATTATGTTGGTTAAATTTAGGCGCTTTTTTTTCTGAATTCTCCCAAATAAGGGGTGGAGAGGGAATAGCTAAACAGTTATCTAGTGAATTTTTTACACTTATTTTTTTCAACGCCAAATGCCTTTCTAAATCCTTAACGGTATTTAATCTTCCATACGCAATTGACGCGTCTTCAAGCCTATTTTTAAGAGTTTCATCGGTAAGCGAAGATAAAATAGACTGAATTGTTTCATCTAATAAATCTCTGTTTTTTACTCTGAGTGTATTGCTAGAAAACTTATTTTCTTTTGCCAGGGCAGGTGTTTTAAGAACCTCTAAACAAAATCTTTTCCACTCCAATTCGTTCTGAATTGAAATAATGAAGCTAGTGTTTTCCGAGCACAGGAAAGCACCATAAGGTGCGATAGAAGGATGCTTTAGGCCAACCCTTTTGGGAGCAGCCCCACCATATTTGCTATGAATATATGGAACAGTCATCCAGTCAGCAGCGACATCAAAAAGAGAAATCTTAACATCCTTAACTTTATTAAAACGTTCTCGCAATAATAAAGATTCTACAATACCTGAATGTGCTGCCATTCCTGCGCCAATATCGCAAATTGAGACTCCTATCCTACCAAGTCCCTCCGGTGATCCAGAAACATCTATAAGGCCACTTTCCGCTTGAATTAGTAAATCATAAGATTTTTTTTTCATCATTTCCGGAGCCTCTCCATAACCAGATATATCGCAACATATAAGTCTTGGATTAATAGATTTTAAACTGGAGCTATCTATGCTCAATTTAGTTACAGTTGTAGGAGAGAAATTCTGAATAAAAATATCCGCTTTAGCAACCATATTTAAGAATATGTGTCTATCACTCTTTGTCTTTAGGTCCAGAGCAATACTTTCTTTACCTTGATTCAGCCATACGAAATATGAGCTTTCTCCTTCAGCGGCTGTGTCATAACCCCGAGCAAAATCTCCACCATCCTTTCTCTCAATCTTAATCACCCGGGCGCCTGATTGTTTAAGTCTGTTGGAGCAAAAAGGTCCAGCCACAGCTTGTTCCATAGATACCACTAATATTCCATCAAGTGGTAAACTCATTTCAAAAGCTTCTTGGAAGATTTAAAACATGTTCAGCAATATAGCTAAGTATTAAGTTCCTCGATACGGGAGCTGTTTGATAAAGACGCGTTTCTCTGAACTTTCTTTCAATGTCGTATTCTTTACTGAAGCCAAAGCCACCAAATGTCTCCATAGCCGTAGTGCCTGCTTTCCAACTAGCATCAGCAGCTAACATTTTTGCCATATTAGCCTCTGCTCCACATTTTTTACCTTCATCGAAAAGCGTCGCAGCTTTATCGACCATAAGCGATGCGGCTTCGATTTGTGAATAGCACTCTGCAATTGGAAATTGAATTCCCTGGTTCATGCCAATTTCTCTATTAAAAATCTTTCTAGTTTTGGCATAGTCAACAGACTTTTCTATAAAATACTTACCATCTCCGATACACTCCGATGCTATAAGAATTCTCTCGGCATTCATACCATCCATAATTGCTCGGAACCCCTGGTCTTCTTCACCTATTATGCTTTCATCTGGAATGAAAACATCATCGAAAAATAATTCGCAGGAGTGATGGTTAATCATAGAGTCAATCTTCACTATTTTAAGGCCACTTTCCTTAGCTTGTTCTATATTAATAAGGAAAACGGAAAATCCATCAGTTTTTTTGGGTAGGGCTCCCTGTGGTTTAGTTCGTGCAAGAAGGATCATTAAGTCAGAGTGTTCCACGCGACTAATCCAGACTTTTTGCCCATTTATAATCCAGCCATCATTAGTTTTTTTTGCCATGGTTTTGATACTGGTTGTGTCCGTTCCTGAGTTTGGCTCTGTTACGGCAAAGCTCTGAAGCCTAAGCTCACCAGAAGATATTTTTGGTAGATATTCTTTTTTTTGTTTATCCGATCCATGTCTTAGAAGAGTGCCCATAACGTACATCTGAGCATGACACGCACCAGCATGTGCACCTTGAAGACTAAGTTCCTCTAAAACAATACAGGCTTCTTTTAATCCCAGTCCAGCGCCACCATATTCTTGAGGAATAAGTATATTTAAGAAACCGCTTGTCGTCATTTCCTTAACAAAGTCTGTAGGGTATTCTTTTTTCTTATCTAAATTACGCCAATATTCTTCCCCATATTTCTGGCAAATTGTAGCTACAGACTCCCGGATTTGTTTTGTATCAATCAAACGTTACTCCTTTTTAAAATTTATATTCTATTAATAACAGTTTCTTTTAAGTTCAGCTATTAGACTCTTCTTATATTCCTCTGAGTTTATCTCCAAAAAACCCAAAGCAGGTATACTTATTGCTCCCAAAAAATAGGTCGACAAAGCACCACGCGCTACGCTTTCACTAGGATCACTTTTTTGATCCAGTATTTTTTTTCTAATTTCTCTACATCCTGGCGTATGATAATTTTCATTAGTTGGGTCAAGTCTTATGATCTCACGGTTAAGATTTGAAGAACAAGAAATTAAAAAAGTAAGAAGAAAGGTAATTAAGAGGTTTTTATACATAAATTTTAAATTTTTCTCTTATTCCCCTATCAATTTCTTTATCAAAAAGAGGTATATTATTTCTTCTCGTGAGAATTTTTTCTTTTCGCTCTATAGTTTTTTTCATTAGGTCCGGTTTATTGTTTTCTTGCCATTCTTTAGGACTCGTTCTATCTGCAAGATCAGGATAAATATATTCTTTCTGCATTAAGTCTAATGTTTGTTGATGCCCCAAATAATGCTCTGGTCCATCAATACAAACGGACCTTATAACATCAATATTTATGAGATCATCGTTAACATCGATTCCCTTGATGCATCGTTGTACCTGTCCAATTATATCGTTGCCTAGTATCAATGATTCTAATGAAAACCCTAAAAGGGAAGCATGCATTCCTACAGACTCATAGCAAAGATTTAAGCCTGCAAGACCAGCGAGAGTGTTAGAAACACCTTGCTCCCAACCAGCCTGCATATCTGGTAACTTGGAGTCTGATATTCCAGAGGCGGCACCTCCAGGCAAGCCAAGAAAATGATGCATTTGAGCACAGCCAGCTGTTAAAAGAGCCTGCTCACCCGACCCTCCTGACATTGCGCCTGTTCGCAAATCGGAAACAAAGGGCCAAGTTCCGAAAATGCAGGGGTGTCCAGGCTTTACTGAATTTACGTAAACAATTCCAGCTAAACATTCCGCAACTGCTTGAACAATTGCTAGAGCAATAGGTGCTGGTGCCGTTGCTCCAGCTTGGCCAGCGGAAAGTAAAAGAATAGGCATCCCGCCTTCAATACATTTTTCCATTGTTTCACAACTCTCTGTTGCAAATTTCATTGGGGGAACCACAAAGCAGTTTGAATTCGAAACAAAAGGCCTTGCCCGCCATTGCTTTTCCCCACCAGCTATCATATGTAGCAAATCCATACAGCCCTTAACATGGTGCGGTTCAGAAAAACTAGTTCCAATGTGCTTTGTAGTGCCTCCACAACAAGCGTAAAGCGTGTTGAAATCCATTTCATAGTTATCAGTTATATCTCTTGCTACCATCACCCGTTGGAAAAAATGTATGTTATCTAATTCCTGAGTTATCTGAGCTGCGTGATATAAGTCTTGAACTGTTGAGTCTCTGTATTCTTTCTTTTCCACATCGACCACATGAACGGCTGCTCCTGCAGTTCCAAAAAAAACTTTTTTCCCAGATAAGTGCATATCGAATTTTTCCTCTCGTCCAAATAGCGTCAAGTCTTTGGAGGACAAAGAAATCATGTCTTCAACAAGAGATTTAGAAAACCTAAGCCTTCCATCGTCTCCCAGTACTGCACCGGCTTTTGTCATATAATTTATTCCACTCTTTGGAGCCAGGCCAATTCCGATTTCGGATAATGCATCAAGAGCTAAGTTATATAATTTCTTTATATCTGAGTCACACAAAGGCTTGTAACTGCCACCAATCAGTCCTGGCTTTATTGGA
The DNA here is from genome assembly GCA_902596985.1 of uncultured Alphaproteobacteria bacterium. Classification (GTDB taxonomy): domain Bacteria; phylum Pseudomonadota; class Alphaproteobacteria; order Rhodobacterales; family Rhodobacteraceae; genus CACIJG01. The sequence continues at coordinate 64,149 of CACJWR010000001.1, read as the reverse complement.
TTTATTTCTTCAGATATCGGAGCCGCTCTTAGCGCTATTTTTGAATCTCTACCTCTTCGTTCAGGTCTCGTCATTTCTGCCTCCCAGAAAAATGCCAAAAAAGTTACATTCTAATCTTCTCAGAGATCGGGTCATACAATGGTTTAGATGATATTTTTGCCTTGGCCATCGTCCCTGCTATTTCAATATGAAAGTCTGAGGTCTCGACTGATTTTATGGTTTCTTCTTTTAGTGGAATATAGCCCATGCCAATAGCTGATCCTAAAAAATGACCGTAGTTACCTGAAGTTAGATATGAAACAAGCTCACCATCCCGATAAATCGGCTCATTATGGAACAGTAGCAACTCTGGATCTTCAAGTTGAAATTGGTAGAGATATTTTTCGAGACCCTGGTTGTTTTTTCTTATAACGGCTTCTTTACCAATAAAATCGTCCTTGTTCGTTTGTACTGCGAAACCAAGCCCAGCTTCCAATACATGATCTTCATCGGTAATATCATGGCCGAAATGGCGGTAAGCCTTCTCAATTCTGCAGCTATCTAAACTATGGAGGCCACATAGCTTAAGGTCATATTTTTTTCCTACCTCTCGGATCACTTCGAAAACGTGACAAGCCTGATCTGAACTTACATACAACTCCCAACCCAATTCTCCAACGTAGCTAATTCGATGTGCTCTAGCCAATCCATACCCTATTTCGATCTCTTTAGCTGAGCCAAACGAATGATTATTGTTATCAAATTTATTTGGCGATATTTCTGATAATAGCTTTCTTGAATTTGGTCCCATCAAAACCAAAACAGCTTCTGATGAAGTAACATCAGTCACTACGACATTAAAGTTTTCTCTATGGTGGTTAAGCCAACTTAAATCTCGAATGAGAGTAGCAGCAGGCACAACAAATAAAAAACAATTCTGGTTTAAACGAGTTACGGTAAGGTCGCTTTCAATACCACCACTTGAGTTTAGCATTTGGGTATATACTATTTTCCCATTATCTATATCGACGTTATTTCCACAAATCTTTTGGCAAAACAAAAGGGCATCTGCCCCTTCAACCCTTATTTTTCCAAAACTACTCATATCGATGAGCCCAACATTATTTCTAATCGCTAAATGCTCTAGCCTATGGTTTTCAAACCAGTTTTGTTTCTTCCAATCATAGATATATTTTTTTTCCTGTTTTCCAATTGCAAACCAGTTGGCTCTTTCCCATCCTGCGAGTTCGCCGAATATGGCATTTTCCTTTTTTAGATGTTCATGTAATGGAGATCTTCTGACCCCTCGTGATGTTTCAACCTGTCTATAAGGAAAATGATCTGCATATAATAATCCTAATGACTCCTTTACCCGATCTTTCAAATAAAGGCGATTTCTCTGAAAGGGCTGGGCCCTTCTTATATCCACGTCCCACAGGTCAAACGGTGGGGAGCCTTGGTCTATCCACTGCGCTAAGGCCATTCCTGCACCACCCGAAGAGACTATGCCAATTGAATTATATCCTGCTGCAACCCAAAATCCTTTAAGTTCAGGAGCTTCCCCTAAATAATACTTGTCATCTGGTGTAAAACTCTCTGGCCCGTTGAAAAATGTTTGAATGCCGTATTTTTCTAATATTGGTATTCGTTTTATTGCCGTTTCCAATATAGGTTCAAAATGGTCTAAATCTTCTGGGAGTTGGTCGAAGCAGAAATTTTCATCAATTCCATTCATTCCCCATGGTTTTGCTTGCAGTTCGAAGGCGCCAACTAAGAATTTACCCGCATCCTCCTTATAATATGTTTGTTCATCAGGCATTCTTAAAACGGGTAACGTACTTAGATTTTTCACTGGCTCTGTAACAATGTAAAAATGTTCACAGGCATGAAGCGGAACTGTAACACCATGGCTTTCAGCAAAATCTCTTGCCCACATGCCCGCACAATTTGCAGCATTTTCTGTTTTAATAAGCCCTTTACCATTTTCATTCTCCCAGTGAACACCACTAACAGAATTATTATGAGTGTTTAATCCAGTTACTTTTGTATCCTCAAAAATTTTTACTCCTAAATCTCGTGCCCCTTTTGCTAATGCCATGGCGATATTTGCAGGATCACCTTGACCATCTAGTGGAAGATGGACGGCGCCCTTGACACCATCAACATTTAAAAATGGATGAAACGATTTCAACTCAGAGATGGAAATCTCATTGACTTCTACATTAAACGCCTTGGCCATTGAGGCTTGTCTCAGAATTTCTTCATGACGGTGCTCTGTAAGCGCCACCGTTAAAGATCCATTTTGTTTTACACCAGTAGAAATGCCTGTTTCTTTTTCCAAGTTCACATAAAGATCTGCGGAATATTTTGCTAAACGTGTCATATTTAAGTTTGGTCTTAGTTGGCCTATAAGCCCTGCGGCATGCCATGTGGTTCCAGAGGTCAGTTTTTTTCTTTCCAAAAGAATGATGTCTTTCCAACCTATTTTTGCAAGGTGATAGGCAAGTGAGCACCCGGATATACCGCCACCAATAATGACAATTCTTGCCTCTGCTGGTATGCTCATTGTCTAAGTCTTTTATTATCAGGATCCCAGAGAGGTTTGTTGTCCTGAACGGTTGCATCAAATCTTTCCCCATAGATCTCCACTTCAATCCGAGTACCTGGATCACAAAGATCTGTGCGAAGCATTCCTAAGGCTATAGAATGGTTTACCCTGTATCCCCATGCGCCGGAAGTGGTTTCTCCAACGATTTTGTCGTCATGCCAAAGGGTGGACATGTAAGGAGCATCAAAACCGTTCGATTTTACCTTTAAAGTTACAAAGCTTTTTTTGCTACCTTCTTGCTTTTCCTTAAGCAGTGCTGGCTTGCCAATAAAATCAATATCTTTGTCAAACTTTACAAATCTTTCCAGTCCCCCTTCAAGTATTGAGTAATCACTGGATAGGTCGCCCTTCCAAGCTCTATACCCCTTTTCTATTCTAAGTGAATTCAATGCAAACATCCCAAAAGGCTTAGCGCCTAGAGACAGTATTTTATCATAAATAGAATTTAGATACTTGTTCTGAACGTGAACTTCCCACCCTAGTTCCCCAGCGAATGATACCCTAGCCATAACTACTGGCACTTTATTTATAAAAGCTTTTTGGTGTGACAACCAAGGAAGATAAAGATCCGCGTCTACAATCTTATTAAATAAATCGCGACTTTTGGGTCCTGTCACAATTAGAGTTCCAACTTCCTTGCTTTTATCTTCAAGGGTAATGTCACTATTTGGGTCTATCGACCTCAGTAATAATTCATAGTCATGCCATTGCGCTGCTGCAGCAGTTATTAAAGTAAAATGCTGATTAGAATGTTTCATGATAGACATTTCCGTGAGTATTCTTCCTCTGTGATCACTAAAGTAGGAAAGGCTAATCCTGCCTGTGGATGGTAGATTGCCTACAATCAGCCTACTTAGTAAATCTTGACAATCTTTTCCTTTTAATTCAAAGCGAGAAAACCCAGGTAGATCTAAAACCCCTACGCCATCTCTTACCGCTTCGCATTCTTCTTTTACCCTTTTTTCCCATGGGCCATTTCTTTCCCATGTTTGAGCCGATGCTATAGAAGTATCATCACCTTCTTTTGCGAACCAATTGGCTCTTTCCCATCCATTATAGCAACCCATCTGACCGCCTAACGCCAGAATTTTTGCATGAATTGGAGACAAACGTCTATCGGGAGCTGCAGGCCATCGCATATGAGGAAAATGCATCCCATACTCATGACCATAAATTTCCTTGCCTTTTTCAATACAATATTCTTGGTCAGTAAAATCGGTAAAACGTCTGGGGTCACAGGACCACATATCCCATTCAGTTGTTCCCTCTGTAATCCATTCTGCTAAGACCTTGCCCGCTCCTCCACCTTGGGCAATGCCAAAAGTAAACACACAGGCTTCGAATGCATTTCTCACGCCTGGCATAGGGCCTATAAGTGGATTCCCATCCGGAGTATACGGAATTGGTCCGTTTATTACTTTCGATACCCCCGCTTTAGCAAGAAGAGGGACTCTTTTCATCGCGTCTTCCACGTACCATTCCAATCTCTCAAGGTCATCTGGGTATAGCTGAAAGCTGAAGTCGTCGGGAAGGGGGTCATCTTTTGTACACCAATGGGCTCGACAATTTCTTTCGTAAGGTCCAAGATTAAAACCATTTTTTTCCTGTCTTAAATAGTAAGAGGAATCTACGTCTCGTAATAAAGGCAGTTTGTGACCAGTATTTGCCGTCCATTTCTCAAGTTCTTCTACTTGTTCAGAAACTACATATTGGTGACTCATCGAAACCATGGGAATTCTTCGCCCACCGAAAGGGATGAACCATTCACTAACTCTCTGGGCATAATAACCAGCAGCGTTAACTATTATTTCTGCTGAGATGGAGCCTTTCTCAGTGATTATTTCCCACATATCATTTTCTTTTTTAATACCTTCAGCTGAGCAAAACCGAACAATTTTAACACCAAGCTGTCTTGCTCCTTTTGCTAAGGCTTGCGTCAACTGGGCAGGATCAATATCGCCATCTGCAGGATCATATAGAGCGCCTTGTATTTCATGTGTTTCTATAAAAGGATACAACTTCTTGATTTCGTTATTATCCAAAATTTCTATGTTCATTCCTTGATATAGCCCCATTCCTTTGGCTCTTTGAAATTCCTGTATTCTCTCTTTACTATGCCCTAATCTTATCGACCCTGTGACATTATAATTCATTGGATAATCAACTTCGTCACCAAGGTTACTGTATAATTCTGTAGAATATCGTTGCATATTCATAATGGACCAGCTGGTGGAAAATGTGGGAACATTGCCGGCTGCATGCCATGTTGAGCCAGCTGTAAGCTCATTTTTCTCAAGCAAAACACAATCGGTCCAACCAGCTTTTGCTAAATGATAGGCACAGGATACCCCTACAACGCCACCACCTATTATAACCACTCTTGCTTGTGAAGGTAATTCGCTCATCATATCCCCCTAGTAAATAAAATATTAACAAGGATATCTTATAAAAAGCAAGTAATTGAGCAAATAAATTTAAGTAATGATTAGGGGGTTTAATTCGTCATTTATATGATGTCAAAATCAAGAGATATTTCTTTGTCTATTGGTTCTAATTGGCACGACAACACAAATCCTTTTTTTATTTCCCATTCTTCCAAAGAGTAGTTCTTTTTCATTCTTGCTTCACCAGAACTCACTTTGCATCTACATGTTGCGCACATGCCGTTTTTACAAGAATAAGGCACATTAATTCCATTTTGGTTAGCTTTATCTATAAAATCGTCATTCTTGCTCATAAGAAAAGATTTTTTACTTCCGTCTATTAGGAGCTCTATTTTACTCTCCCCAGTATCTAAATTTTGGGAAATATCTTCTATATTTTTATCCGTAGCCACAAAAAATAATTCAGTCGTAATTTTTTTTTCTGCCACTCCCTTGTCTTTTAAATATGATTGCAAGGATTTAGTCATATCTAATGGTCCACAAATAAAACATTGGTCTAAATCTTCCAGATCAATAAGATTTGCGTCTCTCAAATACGCTATTTTATCTAGCGTTATTCGTCCATTCAGAAATTCTGTGCTCTGGATCTCTCTTGAAAAAAAGTTAAAAACTAATAACCTATCCAAATACTTATCTTTTAAATCCTGTATTTCTGTTTTGTACATCATATCGGCGTACGTTTTATTTGAGTATAAAAGTGTTATTCTCGATTTGTTATTTCTTCTTAGTGTAGACTTTAAAATAGACATTATTGGAGTAATCCCTGACCCAGCCGCTATAAGTAGGAGATGATTTGCGTTTTCGCTATTAACAACAAAACTACCATCTGGGTTAGATATTTGGACTACATCCTCTATTTTTTTTGTTTTAAGAAATTCTGAAAACATACCATTTTCTATATGTTTGACGCCTATCTCAATAAAGTTTTTATTGGGTTCAGAACTGATGGAATAGGTTCTAGTGTGGTCGTCTTCTTTCATATTGAATCTGACACTGATATATTGGCCAGGTTTATGATTAAATTTCTCGTGCAGAGAGTTGGGTAGACTAAATTTTATTCTACTGCTGCCCGCTGTCTCTCTCTTGATTGAGTTTATTTTAAGATCGTAAAATGTTTGTTTGACCATTTAAACACACTTAAAATGATCAAAGGGTTCTTTGCAATCCAAACATCTATATAGTGACTTGCATGCTGTTGAGCCAAATTCAGATACCTTTTCGGTTCTATAAGATTTACATTGTGGACACTTGACATCTTTTAATAAGGAATCACCAATAGTATCTGCCTTCCTAGGATGTGGGGGTGAAATTCCAAACTCCTCCATTTTTTTCCTCCCATTTTCAGAAATCCAATCTGAGCTCCATGGTGGCGAAAATGACTTTTCAATTATGGCCGATATACCTATCTTTTTTAATTCACTCGCAATTTTTTCCTCAATGACTGAAATAGCTGGGCATCCAATATAGGTTGGAGCAATAGTAACCACATGGTTTTTATCGTTGCGCTTAATTTCTCTGATTACTCCCAAATCGTCTAATGTTAGGAAGGGTAATTCAGGATCGGTCAAGTCTTTTAGGACATCCCATGCTTTTTCTGTGCCTTTTTCCATATTCACCAACTTGAGTTTGGATACGCTCTTTGCATATATTGTAGGTCTGAAAGTAAGTAACCAAATGCCTCACTGTGTTCACCTTTCCGTCCACCTCTTTTTTTTAAAATAATGTCTGGAAAATCTAAATTCCCTTTTTGTAGAATAGCCTTAACTTCATTTTTCCAACTGTCAAATATCGATGTTGGTTCGGGAAGGAAATCATTTTGTGAGCACATTTCAGTAAAATCGTCATTATTAAAAAGTTCTCCTAAGAAAGGTTCTAAGTTTGCAATGGCATTAGACATTTTTAAATTGCTTTCATCTGTGCCATCGCCTAATGTGACAACCCATTGAGACGCATATTTCGAATGATAGGAAGTTTCCAAAAATGCCTTCTCCGAGAATTCCTTTAGCTTTTTAAAGCAGCATTTAATTTTAACTCTCTCCCAAAAATATTTCATGAAGGTTGAAAAATAGAAAAGGCGTAAGACGGTATTTCCAAAATCGCCGTTTTCCTGCTCAACAAGCAATAAATTTTTATATTCATGCTCGAGTCGCAGGAACGCTAATTGATCCTCATTTTTATATCTTGAATTTATTTCACACGCCAAGCAGTACAATGTTTGCGCGTGTCCTATTAAGTCCAGAGCGATATTTGGAAGTGCAAGATCTTCTTCGAGCGTGGGGGCATGTCCACACCATTCTGATGTTCTATGGCCTAATATTAGATTGTCATCAGCTATTCTCAGTAGACCTTCAAAAACCATATCGGCCATATTACTTTTCATTACATGTGACCTACATCATCTGGAACATCATAAAAAGTGGGATGGCGATAAATTTTATCGTCAGAACTAAAAGTTTCCTCTTTCTCATCAGGATCAGAAGATACTATGTCGATAGATCTTACTACCCAAATTGACTGTCCCTCTCCCCTACGACTGTATACGTTCCTCGCAGATAATATTGCCATTTCGCGGTCTGGAGCATGAATTGATCCACAGTGACGATGTGACAGGCCATTTTTTGGCTGGATAAATACCTCCCAGAGGATAGTTTCTTTTTCCTCACTAACCAATTTATTCAGCAGCCTGTAAGGCAGTTTGTTTCTTTAAAGCATGTGCATGTGCTGCAGCTCTTACCCAGCTACCTTCGTTCCAAGCTTTTTGTTTGGCAGATATCCTTTCATTGTTCATCGGACCATCCCCTCTTACTACTCTCCAAAACTCGTCCCAGTTTATTTCTCCATACGCATATCCACCTTGGCCATTATTTCTTTTTTTATCCCACTTCAAATCTTTATCGGGAACGGTAAGGCCGATTTTTTCGGCCTGAGGAACAATAGCATCCACAAATTTCTGCCGCAGCTCATCGTTTGTGTATCTTTTTATTTTCCATTTTACAGAGTTTTCAGTGTTAGGACTATCAGCATCACTCGGTCCAAACATCATTACGCTTGGCCACCACCATCTGTTCAAGGCCCTCTGTGCCATTTCTTTTTGTGCTTTCGTTCCTCTAGCAAGGGTGAGCATTATTTCATATCCTTGACGTTGGTGGAAACTTTCTTCCTTGCATATCCTTATCATTGCTCGCGCGTACGGACCATATGAACATCGGCAAAGGGGAATTTGGTTCATTATTGCTGCACCGTCGACAAGCCACCCAATGGCACCAATGTCTGCCCATGTAGGAGTAGGGTAATTAAAGATTGATGAGTATTTTGCTTTACCGGACAAGAGTTCTTGGTTCATTTCCATTCTAGATTTTCCGAGGGTCTCGGCTGCGCAATAAAGATAAAGCCCATGACCTGCCTCGTCTTGCACTTTCGCTAAAAGCGATAACTTTCTTCTAAGTGTAGGGGCTCGAGTGATCCAGTTCCCCTCTGGAAGCATACCCACAACCTCTGAATGCGCGTGTTGTCCTATTTGTCTGATCAATGTTTTTCTGTAGGCTTCAGGCATAGAGTCTTTTGGCTCTATTTTTTCATCTCGATCGATTTTTTCCTGAAATGCTTCCAAAGAAGCTATTTTTTCTTTACGTTCTTTAGCCATAACATCTGCCTATCATTTACATCTAATTAATTATAAATATTTTATATGTTAAAAAGAGGTGCTCTTCAATACCAACCGAAAAATAATACCAAAAAAAATTGTGTTAGCATTTTATCTAATGTTAATCTAACGCAAGTCCAATTTTCGATACAATGGAATGGTGATATGACGCCTTTAGAACGAGCAAAAAAATCTGCAGAGACAATGTGGAAGAGAGATAAAGCTTCTAAGGGAATTGGAATAAAAATAGAAAGCGTAGGCCCCGGAAAAGCTGATTTAAGTTTAATAGTAAAGCAGAAACACCTCAATGGGCACGACATTTGCCACGGCGGATTTATTTTTACCCTTGCAGACAGTGCTTTTGCTTTTGCCTGTAACAGCTATAATCAAGCGGCAGTTGCCCAAAATAATATGATTACTTTCATAGCACCCGCTCAAAAAGGTGAAAAGCTGATAGCAAAGGCTAGACAGGTTAGTCGAACAGGTCGATCGGGGATTTATGATGTTTCCGTTTTTAATGACAAGAAACAGAAAATAGCTGAGTTCAGAGGACTTTCAAGAACGATCGGTGGGCAAAACTTTAAGGAATAAATGAATGAGGGATTTAACTCCAAAAAAACACGAATTGGAACCAATCGAGATTGCATCTATTGACGAAATAAAAGCCCTACAACTTGTTAGATTAAAGTGGTCTATCGATCATGCCTATAAAAACGTTGCATTTTACAAAAAAAAGTATGATGAAATCGGAATTCATCCTAGTGATTTGAAATATTTGGAGGATATAAAGCTATTCCCATTTACAACAAAAGAAGATCTTAGAAAGAACTATCCATTTAATATGTTTGCACACAAATTAAAGGATATTGCTAGAATACATGCTTCATCCGGCACCACAGGAAAACCGACAGTTGTTGCTTACACGAAAAATGATTTGGAAATGTGGGAGCACTTAATTGAGCGATGTCTACGTGCCTCGGGCATGAAAAAGGGAGATATGCTTCATAATGCATATGGTTATGGGCTGTTTACTGGTGGCCTGGGCTTGCATGGAGGGGCTGAAAAAATGGGATTAACGGTTATCCCAGTTTCTGGTGGTATGACAGCAAGACAAGTACAGCTGATCAACGATTTTATGCCTAAAGGTATAACCGTTACACCCTCTTACATTCTATCTATTTTAGATGAATTCAAAGCGCAGGGTTTAGACCCTAAGAAATCTTCATTGGAAGTTGGTATTTTCGGAGCTGAGCCTTGGACAAACTCTATGCGTCGCGAGATTGAGTCGCAATTTGATATGCATGCAGTCGATATTTATGGACTATCAGAGGTACTTGGACCGGGAGTGGCTAATGAGTGTGTTGAGTCAAAAGACGGTTTACACGTTTGGGAAGATTATTTTTATCCAGAGATAATCAATGTGGAAACTGAAAATGTTTTAGAGGATGGGGAGAAAGGTGAGTTGGTTTTTACATCTTTGTGTAAAGAGGCCTTTCCTATAATTAGATACAGGACCAAGGATTTAACAAAATTGATGAAGGGTACCGCGCGGTCTATGCGCAGGATGGAAAAAATAACCGGCCGCAGCGATGATATGATGATAATTAGAGGGGTAAATATCTTTCCCACGCAAATTGAGGAACAATTATTAAAAATAGATAGTTTATCCCCTCATTTTCAAATTAAACTGATTAAGGATGGAAGGATGGACAAGATGATAGTGTATACTGAGCACTACAAGTCAGAAGATGTGGAACAATCCTATGTGGAAAATTTGTCTGCTAACCTGAAAAAACGTGTAAAGGACATTATGGGGTTAAGCATTGAGGTAGATGTTGGAAAAAAAGGCTCGGTGCCAAGGTCGGAAGGAAAAGCTGTAAGGGTAATTGACGAAAGATAATATTAAACGGAGGAAAAATTGGAAAAGCGAACAACTAAAGGAAAAAGCAAGCTTTATGAGAGCGTAACAGAAACCATAGGGGATACGCCTTGCATAAGAATAAATACTCTAGCACCCAAGCATGTAAATATGTATGTCAAAGCTGAGTTTTTTAATCCCGCCAGTTCAGTCAAGGACCGTCTAGCAATAAGTATTATAGAAAATGCTGAGCAAAAGGGCTTGCTCAAGCCAGGCCAGACAGTAGTCGAAGCAACAAGTGGCAACACGGGTATCGGATTGGCAATGGTGTGTGCGGCTAGGGGCTATCCGCTTGTCGTGACTATGGCAGACAGTTTTTCGATAGAGCGAAGGAAAATTATGAGATATTTGGGTGCCAAAGTTGTTTTGACGCCTAGAGCCGAAAAGGGTTTTGGAATGTATAACAAGGCAAAAGAGCTGGCCGAAAAAAATGGATGGTTTTTTGCACAACAATTTGAAACAGAAGCAAATGCTGAAATACATCAAAATACCACAGCACAAGAGATTTTGACTGACTTCTCGGATGTTGGATTGGATTATTGGGTTAGTGGGTATGGTACTGGAGGAACTGTTTCTGGAGTTGGACGGGTATTAAGAGAAAAAAGTCCTGGAACCAAAATAATTTTAACCGAGCCGGAAAACGCAGCTTTGATTGGGAGTGAATTGAAGCAAGATAGACATTCCGACAATACACCAGCTACAAGTCACTCTTCTTGGAATCCCCATTTGATCCAGGGGTGGACACCAGATTTTATACCATTTGTTCTGCAGGAGGCCATAGATAATAACTATTTTGACAAGTTGCTTCCCGTTTCCGGTGAGCAAGGAATTACATGGGCAAAAAGATTAGCGCGAGCGGAAGGAATTATTACAGGAATATCGGGAGGTTCAACATTTGCAATTGCTATGGAAGTTGCAAAAGATGCCCCACCTGACTCAAATATTTTGTGTATGTTGCCTGATACTGGAGAGAGGTATCTGTCTTCACCCCTTTTTGAAGAAATTCCTGAAGAAATGACTGATGACGAGAAAAAAATATCACTGTCAACACCGAATTATCAACTATAACAATAAAAGATTACTTTTATCCTTGATTCGTTTTGTCCACGACGGTTTAGAATCATGCTCAAAAAGATATTTTTAAAAAATAATCTTCACAAAAAGACATAAAAGATAAAAAAAGTGCTTTAAATCAATAACTTAAAAATTTGTTACTGATTCTCAGTGAAATTCAAAAAAAGGCTTTAATTTAACCGGTCAAGTCAATAGCTTTTTTATCAACAATTTTATCCACAGGCACTATCTCATTGAAAAATCTAAAAAATTGCTTTTTTTCTTACAGTAAATTTTCTAAGTAGTAGGATCATTGCTAGGCTTCAATAGACAGACGTAACGGAGGCTAACACCGTTATCAAGCCCAATTTGTTTATCACGATTCGATTTTTTATTCAGTGATTTTGCAGCTTCAACACATGCATTTTTTGTTAGATAGGATCGATTCAGATCACTAATAGAATGCGATACATCGAACCCAATGCCACTTACTACAGAATACAGGAATAAACCCCACATTTGGTCAACCATTAGAGAACTCCCTTTATAACAATAAATACTATTAGTTGGTAATAATACTACTCGTAATTTTCTATTCATGATAGACCAATAAATGTCTTCATTAGGAGAAATAGTTGACAAAAATATATTTGGCATACGGATCGAATTTAAACCATCGACAAATGGCGGACAGGTGCCCCGATGCAAGATATCTGGGAAATACAATGCTGAAAGACTGGAGACTAATATTTAAGTCGGTCGCTACTATTGAAAAAGATTTAGGTAAACATGTACCTGTAGGAGTTTTTCAAATCACTGAGGAGTGTGAAAAAGCTCTAGATATTTATGAAGACTATCCACAGTTATACGATAAGAAGGAATTAAATGTCATATTAGATGGCACTCAGGTGACAGCAATGACCTATATTATGGTTGGAAAATATGGCATTGCTCCACCATCTAGAAAGTATTTTAATGTGATTAGCGAAGGCTACAAAAACTGCGATTTAAACTTAGATTTTTTACTGGAGGCCCATGAAAATTCTATTACAGCTGACAGTGGTAAAGGATATGAAAGTGCTCGATGGAAGCAATGATCAGCTAGTATCTAACGCATTTTTTTAAGTAATAAGGGCAGTATTTACTACTGCCCTTATTTTTCGATTTTAGTCTTCCTCTGGTAAAACTAAATTAAGTATGACTGCGACTATAGCTGTTGGTGCGACAGCTGAAGTAGCTAACACTTTTACTACACCTGGAAGATATTGAACCGCGGAAGGTACTAAATTCAAGCCTAACCCTACAGCCAATGAAACAGCGATTATAACCATATTTCTTCTATTAAGTTTAACTTCACTTAACACATTTAGGCCGGCTGCTGCCACCATTCCGAACATAACTATAACACCGCCGCCTAATACTGGAAGTGGCATAGAGGCTATAATTGCACCTATTTTTGGAATCAGGCCACAGACAACCAAAACTATTGCTCCAATTGTCACTACATGACGAGACATAACCCCTGTCATACCTACTATACCGACGTTTTGGCTAAATGAGGTATTTGGTAACCCTCCAAAAACTCCCGCTACAGCGCTACCCAGTCCATCGGCATATGTTGCACCTGAAATTTCTTCATCGGTTGCCTCTCTACCTGCCCCAGCCTTTGTAGTTGCTGATGTGTCTCCGACTGTCTCTATCGCAGAAACGATACAAACCAATGTAACTGCGATTACAGCACCGAGACTGAATTCAAAGCCATAAGGTAATGGTGTGAGGCCGGAAAACCAACTCGCTTTAGCTACGGGTGCAAAGTTGACCATTCCTTGCGCAAACGCAAGGATGTAACCAGCTATTATACCAATTAATACAGCCGCATTCGATATTAAGCCTTTCCCAAAAAACTTACATATCAAAGCAACAATTACAACAGCACCTGCTACACTCCAATGCATTAGAGAGCCAAAGCTTTCCGCTTCCATTTGGAATTTTGCAGCGCCTCCAGCGGCATATTTGATTGCAACTGGAATTAAATAAAGGCCAATTGCTAGGATAACAAGCCCTGTAACTAGTGGTGGAAATAGCCACCTGATGTCTTTAATTACAGCACCAAGTAGAAAGTGAATTACACCTCCTATTATACAGGATGTTAATGCAACGGATAGACCTTGGGTTGCGGCAATACCTGCTAATACGCCCACAAAAGCAAAACTAGTTCCTTGCATGATAGGTAGCCTTGCACCCACTGGTCCAAAACCTACTGTTTGAAATAGTGTTGCTATACCGGCAAAAAGCATAGCCATTTGAATTAAATAGATCTGCTCTGCTCCTCCAAATGCCAATCCTGCAGCGCCAGCCACTATTACCGATGGAGTAACATTAGAGGCAAACATAGCAAGGACATGTTGAAGTCCCAAGGCGCTAGCTTCTCCTAATGGTGGTGTCATGTTTGGATCTGCGTATTGACTATTTATATTTGAATTACTCATCAATTTCTCCTTATATTGTTGTTGATAGAGTACTAGACACAAGATATGCTAATTAAATATCCATGGCAATATATTAACGCCTTGGTAGTTTTTCAGTGGTTAAACTGTGACAAAGTTCCTACACTACTTAAATCCAACTAATTAAAAGACACGCAAGTTGAATAATAAAATTGAAAATACTTTATTCCAGTCCAGAGCAATAAATAAGGAATTTGGAAACGTTAGGGCAAATAACGACATTTCTATAAATGTAAGATCTTCCCAAATCCATGCATTATTAGGCGAAAACGGAGCTGGAAAATCTACGCTTGTAAAAATCATCTATGGGTTGCTCCAGCCAGACAGCGGTAGTATGACGTTTTTAAGTGAGGAATATTCCCCAAAGAGTCCCAAGGATGCAAGAGCCTTAGGCGTCGGTATGGTATTCCAACACTTTTCTTTATTTGAACCCCTGACGGCATTTGAAAATATCTTAGTGGGATTAGATAAGGAGCTTGGTGAAAAGGAACTCCATGCGAGTGTAATAATGTTATCTGAAAGTTATGGCTTAGAAGTAAATTTATCCTCTTTTATAGGAGATTTATCAGCTGGAGAACGGCAAAGAGTTGAAATTATCCGTGCCTTGATACAAAAGCCCAAGCTGTTGATTATGGATGAACCAACATCGGTTCTCACACCATTTGAATGTGAGAGCTTATTTAAGACTTTGAAAAAATTGGCTAGCGAAGGAACTTCTATTCTTTACATATCACACAAGTTAAAGGAAATTGCCGATTTATGTGATACGGCATCTGTTCTCAGAAAAGGCGCAATAGTTGGCGAGTATGACCCAAAAAAAATGACACCAAGAGAGCTCGGAGAGATAATGGTTGGCCAATCATTATTCGAACCTAAACGACCAGTGGCAGCAAATAAAAGTAACAAAGTTCTTTCGGTAAAAATAAACGAAGTAAAACCTGATACACAGTTTGGAGTGACATTAAAAAATATTGATCTTGCGGTTTATCAGTCCGAAATTCTGGGCATTGGAGGAGTTGCGGGTAATGGACAAGAAGAGCTAATGCAAGTTCTCACGGGAGAGAAAAAAGATCGGAATGTTTCTATCAAATATATGGATAATGATATTGAAATGCTCAATCCTCGAGAAAGGCGAGAAATTGGCTTGGCTTTTGCTCCTGAAGAAAGACTTGGACATGCAGCCGTTGGAAATCTTAATTTATTGGAGAATAGCCTTATAACAGACCCTAAAAAACGCTTTCAAATGAAAATGGGTTTTATCGATTTTAGTGAATTAAATGAATATACGAATGAAATAATTGAGAAATTTAACGTAAAGACTACTGGTGTAAGTGCACTTGCTTCATCACTGTCTGGTGGTAATCTCCAGAAGTTTGTTGTTGGAAGAGAGATTGGGCAAAAACCTTCCTTATTCATAGTAAACCAACCTACATGGGGTGTAGATGCTCTCTCAGCGGCAAATATAAGACAGGCAATTGTTGATATAGCAAATACAGGTGCTGCTATTATTTTAATAAGCCAAGACTTGGATGAGATCCTTGAAATATCAAATAAGGTTGCTTTTTTGACAAATGGGAATCTTTCAATACCGACTAACACTATGGATATAAAAACAGACGAAATCGGTGCAATAATGGGTGGTATAAGTGATTAGGGGTATGCTTTATGTTTAAGTTAATTCCAAGAGAAAATGTTTCTCCGGTTCTTTCTTTGCTAGGCCCATTATTTTCCGTTGGGCTCACGATGATAGTTGGAGGAATACTATTTTATTTTCTAGGAGTAGATCCCTTTGCCGCTATAAAAATGATATTTTGGGATCCTTTAATGAGCGAAACATTTTCAACATACTCTATTCCACAAATTTTTATAAAAGGAGCTCCTTTGATTTTGATTGCGCTTGGCCTCTCTGTTGGCTTCAAAGCAAATGTCTGGAATATAGGAGCAGAGGGTCAGTACATTATGGGAGCCATATTTGGTGCATCATTTGCACTTTCCCTTTATCCGTTGGAAAGTATCGTTATTTTTCCTGCAATGATACTAATCGGTGTCATAGGAGGATGTTTATGGTCAATGATTCCAGCTTTTTTGAAAGTCAAGTTTCAAGTCAACGAGATACTAGTTTCTCTAATGCTAGTATATGTAGCGGAGCAAATTCTAGCTCTTGCTTCATTGGGATTTTTAAGAAATCCGGATGGTGCTGGGTTTCCTGGTTCTCGTAATTTGAACCAATACACATCAGCCTCAAACGCTGAGATTATTGCGGGAACTGGAATACATCTAGGAGTGCTACTTTCTTTATTGATGGTCATTTTTTTCTACGTGCTATTATTTCGGCACAGCCTGGGGTTCAAAATAAAGCTACTTGGAAACTCTCCGAAAGCGTCAGGTTTTTCTGGCGATAACCCTAACAAGCTTATCTTTCTTTGTTTAATTTTGTCTGGAAGTTTAGCTGGTTTGGCTGGAATAATGGAAGTAGCTGGACCTGCAGGTCAGATTAACATTGACTTTAATGTCGGCTACGGATTTACGGCTATAATAGTAGCATTTCTTGGCAGGCTAAACCCTATTGGCATTTTTTTCGCTGGTATAGTCATGGCACTAACTTATGTTGGGGGAGAGCTTACGCAATTCATGCTTAATTTACCAGCTGCCGCAATCCAGGTTTTCCAGGGAATGCTTTTATTTTTCTTGCTCTCATTTGATCTCTTTGTTCATTACAAAATAAAACTCAAAGGAAATAAGTAAATGGATCTTTCGGAAATTAATTTCGCTGTCTTAGTTGCTAGCCTAGTCGTGGCATCAACACCGCTTGTTCTAGCGGCTCTTGGGGAGTTGATTGTTGAAAAATCAGGTGTCTTGAACCTTGGTGTTGAAGGCATGATGATAATAGGTGCGGTTACCGGTTTTATAGTTGGAGTAGAAACTGGGTCTGCCTATATTGGGATGATGGCGGCAGCAATGGCGGGAGCGCTTCTTTCTCTACTATTCGCATTTATTATTTTGATAATGCAGGCTAATCAGGTGGCGTCGGGCCTAGCCTTAACTATTTTTGGGCTGGGAATAGCAGCTCTAATGGGTCACCCTTACACTGGTATAAAATCACCACAAATTTCAACCATTTCAATTCCTTTTATAAGTGAAATCCCAGTACTCGGAACAATGTTTTTCCAACATGATTTGATAGTTTATCTATCGCTAATATCTGTGCTAGTCATTTGGTATTTTCTTAATCGTATGAGAGCAGGACTCATCCTCAGATCAGTAGGGGAAGATCATGATGTAGCACATTCATTAGGTTACAGAGTAGTAACTATCCGGTTTTTGGCTATTACTTTTGGTGGAGCGATGGCCGGAGTTGGAGGAGGATATCTATCACTCGTGAGAGTTCCACAATGGACAGAGGGAATGACAGCCGGGGCAGGCTGGATTGCCCTTGCTCTCGTTGTATTTTCGGGATGGAGACCCTTTCGGTTACTTATAGGAGCCTATATTTTCGGCGGTATAACAATTCTTCAGCTAAACTTGCAAGCAATTGGGGTAAATATAAACATTGCGTTATTATCTATGGCTCCATATCTTGCAACGATATTAGCTTTAGTGGTAATATCAATAAGTCGATTCCGAGGAAATAGGGGAGCTCCGGGATGTCTAGGTAGATCGTTTGTGAAGATAACATAACACTTATTTAAAAATGGAGAGAATATGAGACAATTTATGAAATATTTTTCAGCTTCTTTTTTATTCATATCAATGGTGATTACTTCAAGTATCGCTATTGCGGCGGATTATAAAGTAGGCTTTATATATATTGGTCCTCCAGGGGACCACGGTTGGAATTATCAACATGACGTTGGGAGAAAAGCTGTGGACGAGGCTTTCGGAGATAAAGTAGAAACAGTCTTCCAAGAAAATGTTCCAGAGAGTGCTGATGCTGAAAGGGTTATGACCCAAATGGCTCTCTCTGGGGCAGATATGATTTTTGCTACTTCATTTGGATACATGGATCCAGTAATTAACGTTGCTAAGAAATTTCCAAAAGTGAAATTTGAGCACGCTACTGGGTATAAGACAGCAGATAATGTCTCTACATACAGCGCAAGGTTTTATGAAGGTAGATCCGTAGTGGGCCATATTGCCGGAAAAATGACCAAATCAAATACAATTGGTTATGTTGCATCATTTCCAATTCCTGAAGTGGTTCGAGGTATTAACTCAGCATACTTGGCTGCAAAGAAAGCTAATCCTAATGTTGAATTCAAAGTTATCTGGATTTTTACTTGGTATGATCCAGCTAAAGAAGCCGATGCTGCCAAAACTTTGATTTCTCAAGGAGCTGATGTGATACTACAGCATGTTGACAGTTCTGCCATAATGACCGTTGCCGAAGAGGCAGGAGTGTATGCTTTTGGTCAAGCCTCCGACATGAGTGCCTTTGGTCCTAACGCCCACTTGACAGCAATTATCAATGGTTGGGCGCCTTACTATGTGGAAAAGGTAAAACAGGGTATGGCTGGCACTTGGAAAGGCGGAGAACAAACTTTTGATGGAATCGGAGCCGG
Organism: uncultured Alphaproteobacteria bacterium; assembly: GCA_902596985.1. Lineage (GTDB taxonomy): Bacteria > Pseudomonadota > Alphaproteobacteria > Rhodobacterales > Rhodobacteraceae > CACIJG01. Next base: position 45,438 of record CACJWR010000001.1, on the reverse strand, counting down.
TATGGTCATTATTGGAGACTTAAATGATAAGATACCTGCGAGTGTCAAGAAGGAGGCAATGGCAATTAGAGATGGAATTGCTGCTGGAACCCTTCATTCATTCACAGGTCCAATCAATAAGCAAGACGGTTCGCCTTGGCTTAAGGCTGGTGAGACAGCTGATGTTGGAACACTCCTTGGAATGAATTTCTACGTTGAGGGAATTGAAGGCGATATTCCAAAATAATGTAACCTACAGAAAATAAAAAAGGCCCTATAAAGGGCCTTTTTTTTGGAGACTTGTAAAAAATGAAAATATTAAAAGGAAGAATTTTTTCGTTTTTGAGGAAACCAGCAGATATTAATGACACTGGTAGCTACATCTATTTAGAAAAAGGAGGAGTAACATTTGATGATAAAGGAATTATCATTGAAGTCGATGATTATTCCAAACTTAGTAAGAAATACGAGAATACTGAAACAATAGATTTTGGATCTAAAATAATCTTTCCTGGGTTTATAGATCTACACAATCATTTCCCCCAAACACAGGTAATCGCATCATATGGAACAAAATTACTTGAATGGCTGAATAAATATACTTTTCCAAATGAAAGCTTATTTGTTGATGATGAGCATTGTGATAGAGAGTCAGAAATATTTTTAGATTTATTAAATCATAATGGTATTACAACTTCCGTTTCATTTGGATCAGTGCATCCTAATTCAGTAGAATATCTATTTCAGGAAGCGCTTAGAAGAAACATGTGTGTTATTGCTGGTAACGTATTGATGGATAGGAATGCGCCAGATAAAGTTCTAGAGAAAGCAGATAAAAGCTATTTAAGTAGCAAAAAGATAATTAGTAAGTGGCATAATGTCAGCCGTTGCAAATATGCAATAACACCTAGATTTGCAATAACGTCCACTCCTGAGTTGATGGAAGTTTCTCAAACCTTATGCGCTGAAAATAAATCGTGTTATGTGCAAACACATCTATCTGAAAATATAGACGAAATTAAAACAACACTGGAACTATTTCCAGATCAAAAAGATTACCTATCTATTTATGACAAATATAAGTTGCTCTCGAACAAAACATTATTAGCTCATTCTATACACTTGGAAATGAACGAGATCGAGAGAATGAAAGAAACCAAGTCCATTGCTGTCCATTGCCCAACATCAAACCTATTTCTAGGAAGTGGGCTATTTAAATTTAAAGAGTTAGAAGAGAAAGGAGTAAGAACCGCAATAGCAACAGATGTAGGAGGCGGTACATCCTTCTCAATGTTAAGAACGCTGGACGAAGCGTACAAAATTCAGCAATTAGAAAACTATAGCCTTAATCCCCTAGCTTCATACTTTTGGTCAACTATGGGTAATGCAGAGTGTCTAGGACTTCAGGATCAAATAGGAACAATCAAGACCGGAAACTATGCTGACTTGATAGTTTTAAATAGTAAAAGTACCCCTTTAATGAGACATAGAATGGAAAAGTGTAAAACGATTGGAGAAGAACTATTTATCCTTCAGACCTTAGGAGATGATCGAGCGATAGACTCGGTATTTATTGCCGGCAAAAAAATTAAATAACCTTACTGCTGATTTTTAAGCCTTATTTCTGCAATTTTGTGTATCTCCTTTAAAGCGGTATCAAACTCTGTTTCAACGGTATTTTGTAGCCTTACCTGAATATTTCTAAATACTTCTTCTTTTTTTAAGCCTGATACAGCGATAATAAAAGGAAATTTGAATTTATTCATGTAGTCTTTGTTCAACCTGCTCAAAAGATTATATTCACTTCCAGAAAGATTATCTAGACCAGCTCGGTTTTGTTCTCGCTTTGAATGGGCTGTTAGGTTGTTCTGTTGTCCCCTCTTAATACCTAATTCTGGATGTTCTAAAATTAGTTTCATTTTGGATTGATGATCCATCATCGTTACGTAATCCTTCATTAAGCTCAATATTTCCAAGGGTGACAAGGTATCCAAACGATGGTTCTCATATATTGCAAGCGCTATATGAGGTGAATTTTCATACAAGCTGCCATAATGCCTAATGAATTTTTCTTGCTCCAACGGTTGCCTTTTCTTTGGTTGTTTTTTGTCTCGTTATAGTTACCATGTAATAACAAAAAAAAAAGAGCTTTTAATAAATGACAGGTCTTACCACACATGTTTTAGATTTGACGATAGGGAAACCGGCGGATGCACTTGAAATTAGTTTTTATACTACGCAGTCAGACAGGAAAGAATTGATTGCTCATTTTGTAACCAATTCTGATGGAAGATTAAATAAGCCAATATTTGATCAGTCAAATATTCGAGAAGGATGGTATGAAATGGTATTTCATGCTGGAAAATATTTGGTGGCAAAACATAAAATGAAAGAAACGGATTTATTTTTTGATAATATTTCTATCTGCTTTCAAATTAATGACCTAAAGCAACACTATCATGTCCCTCTGTTACTATCTAAGTTCGGCTACAGTACCTATCGAGGCAGTTAAGCATGGATTTTGATTATCTTGAGTGGATAGAATTTATGGTTCGATGGTTTCATGTAATTGCTGGAATTGCATGGATAGGATCTAGCTTTTATTTTATTGCGCTCGACCTAAGTCTAAGAAAATCATCCTCATTACCTAAAGAGGCACACGGAGAGGCTTGGCAAGTTCATGGAGGTGGTTTTTATAATTTGGTAAAATATCTCGTGGCTCCAAATCATCTACCCGATCACTTAACTTGGTTTAAGTGGGAGGCTTATGCTACATGGATTACCGGTGCAGCGCTATTCATACTCGTCTACTATCTTGGTGCTGAACTATATCTAATTGATTATGAAAAAATTGAATTATCCAAAACTGCTGCTGTTTTAATATCAATAGCAGGTGTTATATTTGGATGGGTGATATACGATCTAATATGCAGATTGCTGGTTGGCAAATCTAATTTAGTATTGTCAATTGTACTATTAATATTTTTTGCATTTTTGTCTTGGGCATCCTATTCATTACTTAGTTCGAGAGGGGCTTTTATGCAGATGGGAGTAACTCTTGGTACGATAATGGTAGCAAATGTTCTGATGGTAATTATTCCAGGTCAGAAAAAAGTTGTAGCACAATTAATCGCCAAGAAGACACCCAGCCCTAAATTTGGTATCCGTGCAAAACAAAGATCTCTTCACAACAACTATTTGACCCTTCCTGTAATCTTTATAATGATCGGCAATCATTATCCTACCACCTATGCTACCTCCTATTCTTGGGTGATAATTGTATTGACCATAATTATAGGAGGCCTTGTTAGACATTTTTTTAATGAGAGACACGCTGGTAACAAGAGCCCGTATTGGGTTGCAATTCCAATTGTAATCCTATCATGGGGTTCTCTAATGTTGTCTGAAGTTGACGAACCTAGTTTGGACCAACTATCGCCAGAAAAGCTAAGCCTAATCGAAAGCTCATTTTCAAAAGAATTCAAAGATAACATTATGGAGGTGACAGCTTATAAATGTTCCACTTGCCATGTTATGGAGCCATCTTGGGAAGGAATGAAAAAACCTCCTAAAGGGGTTTATTTGAGCGAATTCAGTCACTTGATTAATAACTATGAAACTATTTATAAGCAGGTTGCAGCGTCAAGGGCGATGCCACCTGGCAATATTACTTTTTTAGAAGACGAAGAGCGGTTATTGTACGCAAACCTTTTTCATAAGATCGAGGAAATATTAAGAGAAGAGAAGTGAGCAGTATGGAAACGAAACTCAGAGATCTAGAAGGTTACCATGGCGAAATTCCTCACTTTAGCTGGCCAGGGGGTAGAAAGTTGGCGGTTCAATTCGTTTTGAACTTAGAAGAAGGTGGTGAAAATTCAATAATCTATGGAGATAAGCATTCCGAGACTTTTCTTTCAGAGATCATAGGTGCCGAGCCATTTTTTGGTCAACGACACATGTCTATGGAAAGTTTATATGAATATGGTACTAGAGCCGGTGTTTGGCGAATTTTAAAACTATTCAGAGAAAGACAAATCCCGATAACAATTTTCGCTGTAGCACAAGCTTTGGAAGAAAATCCAAGAATTGTAGATCAAATTTTGAAAGATAATCATGAGATATGTTCCCATGGACTAAGATGGATAAACTACAAAGATGTGCCCAGAGCCACTGAAAAAGAGCATATGCAAAAAGCAATAGAGATTCAAAAAAGAATTTGTGGAGAAAGACCTATGGGTTGGTACACAGGTCGTACCTCAGAGAATACAAGGGATTTGGTTTGTGAAGAAGGGGGCTTTCTTTATGACTCAGACGACTATAGTGATGACTTACCATTTTGGTCTAAAATGACAAAAAAGCCGCACTTAATTATACCTTACACTCTTGATACTAATGACATGAGATTTCTAACCCCGCAAGGATTTCATAATGGCGAGCATTTTTTTAATTATCTTAAGGATAGTTTTGACTGTCTATACGAAGAAAGGCATGAAGGTTCTAAGATTATGAACATTGGACTTCATTGTCGTATAATTGGAAGACCGGGAAGGTTCCCAGCACTAAAAAGGTTTGTTGATTACATTCAGTCATTCAGCGATGTCTGGTTTACAACTAGAATAGGAATTGCGAGGCATTGGAGAAAGGTACTACCACATGAAAAATGAAGACAAATTAATAGTATCAAAAAAGGTTAATTTGGCATCACCGAAAGCAGGGGCAAAAATCATTGATGTGTCTGACGACTTTTTTGCAAAATGTGATCGAATGTTAAATGACACTGATCCCATTTTCATTGACGATAAATATGATGATCATGGAAAATGGATGGATGGTTGGGAAAGCCGTAGAAAAAGAGTAGAAGGAAACGACTGGGCTATAATTGGCTTAGGAGGCAGATGTTCTATAGAGGATGTAATAATTGATACTAGTCATTTTACTGGTAACTATCCGCCAGCTGCCTCGCTAGATTTCTCATCTAACCATAGTTATGAAGCAGGATCTTTGGACTGGCACACACTTCTTGAAAAACAGATTTTGAAAGGAGATCACATAAATGAATTTAAGCTCCTAAAAAATCAAAATATAACCTACGTAAGATTAAATATTTTCCCAGATGGAGGTGTAGCGCGGCTTAGACTTTTTGGAGATCTTATTCCCTTTTCTCAGGATCTATCTAAAGACTTAGAATTGTCTGCTCTAAAAAATGGAGGCAAAATCATTGGGTATAATAACGCACACTATGGCAATGTAAACGCTCTCCTTTCTGAAGGTAGAGGAACTACAATGGGTGACGGGTGGGAGACTCGGCGTAGGCGTGTCCCTGGAAATGATTTTATAATCATTGAATTAGGAACACCTGGGCTGATTTCGAATGTAGAAATAGATACCTGTCACTTCAAGGGTAATTTTCCAGATAGAGCTTCAATTCAAACAATTGATTTAAAAAATGAAAAAGACAAAATAAAAGCATTTGAAGCTTCTAGTAACTGGGAATTTTTTTTAGATGAGAAAAAATGCAAACCAGACTTTATTCATAACTTTGGAAAAAATGATTTCTTACACGAAAATACGGTCTCCCACGTGAGATTAAACATCTATCCTGATGGGGGAGTTTCGAGATTTCGAATTTTTGGTCAACCAGTAAGCTAAAATGCATTTAAATTTAGAAAAGCTGACCATAAGCCAGAAATTATTCGAACCTTTTGGTGATGTAATTTCAAAAGGGATGGAAAATAATAAATTTCTGATAAATCAGGGATATTGTGAGAGGTTTGATGAGGTAGCGACGGTACAAGTGCTGGACAAAAAAGCCAATCCAATCATTTCAATATTTTCTGCTACTCCTAGAAAAAGACCGATAAAAATTGATTATCTGGAGATGCATCCTCTGGCATCTCAAGCATTTATGCCAATACAAAAAATAGATTGGCAAGTAGTCGTGGCAAATGATAATGACGGATCCCCAGATCTTTCTTCAATCAAGTATTTCAAAGTGCCAGGTAATGTAGGTATAAATTACAATCCAAAAGTTTGGCATTTTCCACTGCTCGTTAATACAGCTCAAGATTTTTTGGTTATCGATAGATCATCAGCATTGGATGCAGGCAAAGAAAATTTGAGAGAGTTTTTTTTTCAAAGCAATGGTAATGAGATTTACATAGAGTGATCATTATGCACCGCAGCTAAAATTTTTGAAGGTGTTGCGGGAGCATTTAATAAATCTGCATTTGATGTTTCGCTAGCCATTGAGACGGCATTTTTCAAAGCCAAAAAGTGAGAAATGGATAGTAATAGAGGGGGCTCACCGACAGCTTTAGATCTAAATATTGTCTTCTCTTCATTGGGAGTATTCTCTAATAGCTTAATATTAAATTCAGGCGGTACATCTCGGCTTCCAGGTATTTTATACGTTGAGGGGCCAAGAGTTAAAAGTTTGCCTTCTGGATTATAATATAGTTCTTCACAAGTTAGCCATCCTATACCCTGGATGAAACCTCCTTCTATCTGCCCTCTATCAATTAGGGGGTTGAGAGAGCTCCCACAGTCTTGAATGATGTCTGCCCTAAGTATTCGACTTTCTCCTGTATCAATATCTATAATTGCTTCCGATACTGCCGCTCCCCACGTGAAATAAAAATAGGGGCTTCCCTTAAATTTTTCCTGATCCCATGAGATTTTTGGTGTTTTATAAAAGCCCGTTGATGAAAGAGATATTCTGTTTTCCCAGCAGGAAAATGCTAATTCCTTAAAAGTCATGCTCTTATTTCCGCTCAGTATCAGACCGTTCTTAAATTCAATAGAAGAGGGTGGCTTTTTAAAAACTTTGCTCGCGTGTTTAAGCATTCTTTGTTTGATAACAGTAGCTGCTTTCCACGCAGCCATACCATTAATATCGGAGCCAGACGATGCAGCTGTAGCTGAGGTGTTTGGGACCTCATCGGTATTCGTTCCAGCAATATGTACATAGTCTAAAGGAATGTTGAAACATTCTGAGACGACCTGAGCCACTTTGGTAAATAGGCCTTGTCCCATCTCTGTTCCGCCATGATTTAGTCTCACCGAACCATCTGTGTATACATGGACTAATGCTCCTGCTTGATTTAAGGATACCTTATTAAAAGATATCCCAAACTTGGCAGGCATGAAGGCAATTCCTTTTCTGTAAGGCTGATTTTTATTAATTTGCGACGTGTTAAACCTTTCTACAAGAAGCTTTCTTTTTTCTAGACCTGCGAAAGTTTCCATCTCATTAATTATTTTTTCAATTTTAATATTTTTAACTATTTGCCCATAGGGTGTTTTAATTCCATTTTTAGCGGAATAATAATTTTCACGTCTTAGCGCATCTAAATCGATTCCGAGAAATCGAGAAACTCTTTCAAGAATAGTCTCAATTGCAAGCATTCCTTGAGGGCCACCAAAGCCTCTAAACGCCGTGTTAGAAACGGTGTTTGTTTTGCATATATAGCCTCGTGCTGTAAAATCTTTAAAAGAGTAACAATTATCTAAATGGGTCAATGCCCTCGACATTACAGGAGCTGACAGGTCGCAGACATTACCTGCATTGCTAAGCAATGTTATATCTAATCCCTTAATTTTTCCTTTTTTGTTGAAACCTACGGAGTATTTTACTTCAAAGTCATGACGTTTCCCAGATGATGCCATGTCATCTTTGCGATTAAGACGAAGCTTAACAGGCTTATCCAAAATGTATGCTCCTAGAGCTGCTATGGCGGCGTATATTGTTGATTGGCTTTCTTTACCTCCAAAGCCACCGCCAAGTCTCCTGACCTTACTAGAGATCTTGGCCGCTGGAATATTTAAAACGTTGGATACACCATGCTGGACTTCAGTTGGGTGTTGTGTGCTTGACCAGATTGTGAACTCAGAGTTTTCATGGGGAATGGCAAGAGCAATATGTGTCTCCAAATAAAAGTGATCTTGACCTCCCATAGAAAATGAACCCTTAAGTTTATGGGGTGCCTGCTTAATCTGTTCGTTTGCCCTACCTCTCTCAAAGTGAATTGGTTTTAAAAAGAAGTTTTTTTTCTTGAACGCTAAATCCAAGTCTAATATCGGTTTTTTATCTTTTTTATAGACAATCTTCACTTCATTTACGGCTGCCCTTGCTCTCTCCATTGATGAAGCAACAATCAGCCCGATAGGTTGGCCTACATAAGTCACCTCTTTTTCTGCAAAGATTGGCTCATCTGCAAAAATAGGCGCTATATCATTCCTACCAGGTATGTCTTTTGCTGTAATAACTGTAATGCTTGGATCAAATTTTTTTGCTTTTTCGGTCTCAATGGAAGTTATCATACCATATGGTATTTCTGAGAGGATAAGAGCTCCATGCAAAGTATTTTCTGACAATGGAATATCGTCTATGTACTCGGCTCTTCCCGTAAGTTGTCTAAAAGACGAGTCTTGGTAGTGAGACTTTCCAACTGAAATATTATTTTTGTTATCTAACGCCATCAAATACTCATTATCGAATGTTGTTTCTCACCACTTGTGACGGATCTTTGCATTTTTTTTATCAATCCAACCATTGCAGCCGATCGATAATTTGCTGTCCCTCTAAGATCACTTATTGGAGAAATATCATGACTTAAAGCAGTTATTAGAGAGTTTTGGTTAAAGCGTAGATTACTATCCTTTAATAATTTACTCGTTTTATCTAATAATAAAGGCGTGGGTCCTACGCCCCCTGCAGATAAAATAATATTTTCTATAGTGTGGTTTTTATCCATCTTAAATTTGGCTGCCAGCGATAAAGTTGATATATCTTGATCATATCTTTTTGATAGCTTCCAAGAAAAAATTGAATCTTCCTTTTTTGTTTTTGGTACCTTAACCTTGTATATAAGCTCATTGCGTTTTAGAGCATTTTTTCTATATCCCTTAAAAAAATCTTTAATCGGAATAGTTCTTTCTCCTTTTGGACCGAGTAGAGACAACTCAGCCTCCAATACGAAAAATAGGGGAGCTAGGTCACCAATAGGGCTCGATGTCCCAAGATTCCCTCCAACTGTTGCGGCTGTTCTAATCTGTGGAGAACCAAATCTAATAATTGTATCCAGAAAGGGGGAGAAAAATTCACGGCATAACTCTTCGAATTTAGATAGTGTAACACAAGCTCCTATTTCAAAAGATGAAGTCTTGGTCTTAATTTTAGACATTTCTTTAATATTATTCAGAAATAATATTTTCTGTTGTTTAAAATTGGAGTCTTCCGCTTCAAGGTTCCAGTCTGTACCTCCAGACAAAACAGTATAATTTTTTTCCTTTGATATAAATTCAATTAGTTCTTTTTTAGAATCTGGGTAGATGTAAGTTGTCTTTCCAAAAATTGCGGTCTTTAATTTTGGGCCTTTACTATTTATGGGCATTGGCAACCTTATTTTTTCTTTGAGAGATTGGATCCCGTTCACTATTGGTCTATACCCTGTACAGCGACATAAGTTTCCAGATAGAGAGTCATGGATGATGCTCTCAGAAGGGCTTTTATGTTTTTCTTTTAATGCAAGCGCTGCCATTACAAAGCCAGGTGTGCAAAACCCACATTGCGACGCCGCCTCGGAGTTCAGTGCTTGAATTAAAGGTTTAGCAGAGCTTAATTTGCTAGCACCTTCAATTGTTACTATATTTTTATCAATTATTTGTCCCACCTTTAAAATACAAGAGTTTACAGGTGCTAAGGATCCTTTTTCATCAAAAATCAATACAGAGCATGCACCACAGTCTCCCTCTGAGCACCCCTCTTTTGTCCCAGTAAATTTACAATTATGCCTCAAAAAATTTAGCAAGCTTATATTGCTGTCTATATTACGTGCGTAAACTTTCTTAAAATTTACATAAAAGCTAGGCTCTGATTTTTTATTTTGCTTTTCCATTATAAATTATCCGGCTCTACTCGAAGTTTTTATCATACATCATTGTGAGACTTAAAAATATTGTAATTTTTCTGAATCTAAATATGAGTTAAATTTAGGGTTTATTTATTGTAAAATGACGACAAAGCAATTTTTTTATGGTCAAGGGAGTTTAGAGGAAATGCCTAGTTTTGATATTGTTAGTAAATTGGATATGCAGGAAGTTGAGAATGCGATTTTTAATGCTAGTAAAGAGATCAACCAGCGATATGATTTTAAAGGTTCGAAGACCGATATTGAGAGAAATGAGAACTCGTTAACTGTAGAAACAGAAGATGACTTGAAAGCAAAGCAAGTTAACGAACTTTTAATAGGCCATTTTGTTAAAAGAGGTATAGACCCCAAAGCCCTCAAAGTTAAATCAACGGAAAGCGCTTCAGGTAATCGAGTAAGACAAAACTATGATTTGCTGGAGGGGATTGAACAAGACACATCAAAGAAAATTATTTCTTCTGTCAAGCAGAGTAAGTTAAAAGTGCAGGTAAAAATACAAGGCAATGAGCTTAGGGTTTCAGGGCAAAAGAAAGATAGTCTTCAGGAAGTTATTTCGTTAGCAAAAAAGCTCGATTTACCTCTTCCTTTACAATTTATAAATTTTAGAGATTAGACCTCGTATATATCGGAAAACTTTTCATCTAAATAATTCAAAAAGGGCTCAGGCGTAAAAGCCTTTCCTGTAGCTTTTTTGATCAGATCAGCAGGCTCGTATAGGCTTCCATGCTGATGTATGTTCTCTGCTAACCAAGTGGTTGCTAATGACACATCACCCTTCTCAAATCCGTCTGCAAGACCAGGAATATCTTTTTGCATCTTTTCAAATAAACAACCGGCATTTAAGTTACCTAAAGTGTAGGTTGGAAAATACCCAAATGCACCGATTGACCAATGAACGTCCTGGAGAATTCCATCAGAGGCTTTTTCAACGTCACGGTCAAAATATTCCTTGAATTTTGCATTCCAGGCCTCGGGCAAATCCGGAACTTCCAAATTTTTTCCAATTACCTCTAATTCAAGCTCAAAGCGAAGCATAATATGTAGATTGTAGTGAACTTCGTCTGCTTCAGTTCTAATAAAACCGGTTTCAACCTTATTAACCAAACGGTAGAATTCTTCTTCATCTCTAATGCCAAATTCTCCAAAATAGCTTTTCATTTTCTTAAACAGCCACCTAGTAAATTGCCTAGATCTTCCTATTTGGTTCTCAAATATCCTAGACTGACTTTCGTGAATGCCTAAAGATACGCCAGAACCGAGAGGCGAGTGTAAAAAGTCTGAAGAGACGTTTTGTTCATAGCAAGCGTGCCCCACTTCGTGAATAGTACTGTATAAACAGTTAAATGGGTCATTATTATCGACTCGGGTAGTAATTCGTACATCATCCCCACCACCTGAACAAAAAGGATGCGCTACAATATCAATCCTTCCTCTATCAAAGTCATAGAAAAATGTCTTTGCTATTTCATGGGCGAGTTTTAATTGTTTTTCAGTATTGAAGTCACCTTCTAATACAGGTTTGGAAAGTTTTGCTTCACTTATTCTCTGCCGCAAATCTAAAAGTCTTGGCTTCATTTCTTCAAAAATACTCGAGGTCTCTTTTTTTGTCATTCCAAATTCGTAATCATTTATTAACCCATCGTATAAATCTCCACTGGGAGATAGAAGGGAAGCCTCTTCTCTTTTTAAATCAATTACCTTCTTTAAGTGAGGTGAAAACTCAGAAAAATCGTTATTTTGTCTAGCTTTTTGCCAGGCCATTTGAGCTAAGGATGTGGTTGCAGCCAAATCCGATGCGAGTTTGCTTGGTATAGCTTCTGCTCTGTCAAAGGCTCTCTTTATTAGTGTGTAAGCTCTTTTTTGAAAAGGTGTTTTAGGTTCGGCTTGTTCCAATAACTTTCTGACTATTGAATTTTTTTTTCTATCGTGGATAACTTCTTCAAGTGCACCCATCTCCATCGCTCGAGAATTTCCACTCTTAGATGGCATCATTGTCTCCTGATCCCAAGCATTTCTACCCGCTACGGATTGGAGTAAACCAGTCGTTCTATTGTAATTGATCAGCTGATCTATAGCTTCCATAAAGCTCTCTATTTTCTAATAAGATTGTTGTCCATTTCCAAAAGTTAGCTGATCGACATTGCTGACCAATACAAATAGAGGATGCTTAATAAACTCGCAACCCAACCTGCAGATCTTAATCCAATGATATTGAATCCGTATGCGATTACATAAACGATGCGTGACCAAAAGAAAACTTGAACAGCCAGTTTAGTATTTGCATTGCTGGTTTCGGTCATTGCAAGTGCGAGGATTGCTGGACCTATCATCGCGAATGCTATCACACAATTTAGAATAGCACGCTCTAATCGTCCGGTCATACCTGAAAAATTTACGCCTTCTCGACTACTAAACACGGGCATAATTCCAACGTTTGCCAAGCTGGTGAGCTGTTGGACAAGGGTAGTTGCTATGATTAGAAGTCCATATAGACAGATATAATAAAGTTCGACGCTCATTTTTCATACCTCTTGTTTTTTGTATTGCTTATTTCAAAATAGTTTATTATCAAACTGTTTCAACTACAAAAGATGCACGATGGATGAAATTCAATTAAGAAATCTTTATGGTCCTGCTACTGAGAAAGCATCTGCGAAGATTATGAAAAGCTTGGATCCACATAGTGTCAGTTTCATAAATGCATCAAATTTTCTGGTCATGGGGACTTTTGACGGTGAAGATATTGATCTCTCACCCAAAGGTGATCCAAAAGGTTTTGTTAAAGTGATATCTGATGATCGCATCGAAATAGCTGACAGACCTGGAAACAATAGGATTGACGGGCTTCTAAATATTTCCAAAAACGCAACAGTATCCCTAATATTTTTCATTCCAAAGGTAGCAGAAACACTTAGAGTTCAAGGGAAAGCTACGATATCAAATGACCCAAAAGTTCTTGAAAAACATAAATTAAAATCCAATTTGCCAAAGACAGTTACAGTTATTAAACCAACAAAAGTATTTCTGCATTGCGGCAAAGCACTCCTTCGATCAAGTCTATGGAAGCCTGAAAGCTGGCCTGATACAAGACCCATACCCACGCTTTATGAAATGATTGAAGATCAGACAGGATTAAATTGTGAAATAAAAAAAGAAAACGACATTATAGAAATGTATGAACGTGAACTTTACGAAAATAAATAATGAATGCAACTTTTATGAATTATTTTATAAAAACAAAATGTGGACTAGAAAAATACGATTTGCTCAAATCACGAAAAGGCATCTACGCAAAAATTAGATTTTATTGGTTCGTCCTCTTCGCATCAATAAGAGACTTAGGCCACAAAAAAAGGATTTAAAAAAACTTAAGTTAAAGCTGAGTAATCTCCCGTAACCTTTGCACTAATAAGAGCTAATTTTTCGCTTCCCCAAAATATTTCTTCTTCAAAGACAAAGGTTGGCACCCCAAATATTCCCATAGATAGTGCAGTATCCATTAAAGAGGTCACACAGTTTTGATTGTTGCTCCTCCAAGATATGAAATCAGTGCTATCAAGTTGAAATTTGTCGATTAAATTTAAAAGCACCTTTTCATTTTCTATGTCTAGCTCTCTCTTCCAAAACAATTGAAAAGACTCGCGCAAAAAAGGCAACAAAGTTTTTTCCGATTTTTCTTTGACCCATAAATGAGCCATAGAAAATAATGAGCTATCCCAAATTTTTTGAGTACCTAAAATTGTTTTCCCTTGTAGATTAGCCATCCTTCTGCAATCCATGTAGGAATATTTAACTCTGCGCCACTGATGTGCTGTTCTATTTGAAGAGATTATCTTCCCTTGGTTATTGACCGTTGCGCTTCCTAAATAGTCAGCAATATCCAGAGTGTATGGCAATAAATTCCACTGTAATCCCAGTTGACTAAATATCTTTATCGCAGGGTCTAAAGCCAAGTAGGCATAGGGACTTTTTATGTCGATGTAAAAATCAATTGAATTATTAGACATCAGCAACTTAACTTAAATGATTTTTTAGCGACTCTACCTAGATTTATTAAAAGTTAAATATCGCTTAATCGGTCTTAGCGTATGTTTGCGCTGCGGTTGAATTAAATTCGAACGCAACTACTTCTTCGTCACCTACTACCCAACCATTGTGACCAGGTTCAATAACATAAACGTCACCAGGCCCAAAAACCTGTTCTGTACCGTCGTTATGCTTGGCAGCCATTTGACCAGAAATCACTGTTCCAACGTGTTTTGCTTGGCAACTTTCTCCTCCAACCATTGGTTTGACACATGTTTCCCAACTCCAGCCTGGCTGAAGAACAAGCTTTGCAGCTGCTATTCCTCCTAGATCACAGACAGATACCTTTGCCTTGTCGGGCGCTCTTACTTCATCTGGATTATCAAATGATTTTTTCATTACTGTGCTCATCTTTGCTCCTTTTTTAGTTCAAATGTAAAACTAATAGAAATTATCTTCAAATTAAAGTATAACTATGATCCTTGAAATTAACCAAATACTTTTTATCTCTATGGAGGGGGATAGATGAACAGCACTGCTACAGAAAACTTCACGAGCGAAATAACGCCGGCCTTTCAGTTCGGTCTCCCGTATATATTTGCACCATTAATGATAATCTCGTGGATATTCGGGGGATGGACAATACTTCTTGTGCCTATATTTGGGTACGTAGTGATTACATTTTTTGATGCTTTGATAGGAAAAAAGCTAATTAAGCCCACCGAGAATAGTGCTGGATCGGAGGATCGATATAAATACATTCTTTATGGTTGGGTTCCCATGCAGTTCTTTTTGATCTTTGGCAGTTTAACGGCAATATTTATGTTTGACCATCTCAGCGGTACGGAAGCATTTTTTCTTATGATAGTTCAAGGCATAATATCAGGAGCAGTCGGGATTGTATTTGCACATGAGCTTATGCATCAAAAAACAAGGATTGAGAGATTTTTATCAGATCTTTTAATGGGGATGTCGTTGTATGGTCACTTTAGAACGGAACATGTTCTCGTTCATCACCGGCACGTTGGAACACGCAAAGATGCGGTCACTGCAAGATATGGGGAAAACTTTTATAAATTTTTTATCCGTGTTATTCCCGAATGTTTGTTGTCTTCTTGGAACACAGAAAAGGAGCTATTGCAGAAAAAAAACTTGCCTTTTTGGGATTTTCAAAATCCTTTTTTTATTTATTTTGGGCTCATGCTTTTCTTTCTATTGCTAGCTACCCTAATCGGTGGAATGCTCGGCGCTATATGTTTTTTCATACAAGCTTTAGTTGCGGTACTACATTTGGAAGTCGTAAATTACATTGAGCACTACGGACTTGTTAGACAGAAGTTAGACAATGGAAAGTTTGAGCCTACTCGCCCGCATCATAGCTGGAATGCTAACGACCACGCGAGTAATCTTTTGCTAATTAATCTTCAAAAGCACTCTGACCACCACGCGAGACCAAACAAGAAATATCAACATCTCCAATCATATGATGCAGGCGATGCGCCTCAGTTACCTTTTGGCTATCCTTTGATGGTGCTTATGAGTTTAATCCCACAATTTTGGATGAAAGTTATGAATCCAAAAGTCTTGGAGTGGAGAAAACGGTTTTATCCAGAAATACAGGATTGGTCATAGAGCCTGTAATCAGGTTCCTGGAGGAGAGTAGGCACTAGCAACACTCTTCGCCGTCTTGAGAGCGCTATCTATGTCAATCTCGCTGAGCGTTACGAGTTCTTTGATTGCACCGCTAGCATTAACGGCAATGGCCGCGCCTAAAGCAACATCTTCGGATGGAACTTCGAAGGTGACTACGATATCGTATTGACCACGAGTGAACATCATATCTGTAAGTGTTGCGCCTGCGCTAGTCACAACAGCTTCCATTACTTTTCTTCTTTCAGCATAACTGCTTCCAATCATACCCTTCCATGCTGACTCATTATATTTTGCTAAGGCTATTACTTTCATTTTTATCTCCTACATTATTTTCACTTCTATTATACCACTTATACATTAATATCTTAATAACTATTCACAGTTCCCAATTAATAAAGGAAAGACCATTGTCATCTAAATATTCGTTTGTTTTTGAAAATGGTTTTGAATCAAAAAATCCATTTGCAGCCGAATATGGTGAAGGGTGAGCACTTTTTATAATTAGATTTGCATCCCCGTTTAAAAAGGTTCCTTTTTCCTGGGCCTTTTTTCCCCATAAAATATACACCAAATTTGTTTTTTCTTCATTTAATAAAGAAAGTACTTTGTCAGTAAAGATTTCCCAGCCCTTATTCTGATGGGATGCTGGTTTACTCTTTTCAACGGTCAATACAGTATTTAACAGCAAAACACCTTCTTTCGCCCACTTTTCAAGGCTTCCTGACTTAGGTCGGGCTAAGCCGATATCTGATTTTAACTCTTTGAAGATATTTTCTAGAGATGGGGGCGGTTGAACACCATCTTTTACGGAGAAACTTAGACCGTGTGCTTGTCCCCTCCCATGGTAGGGGTCTTGGCCTAAAATTACGACCTTTACCTTTTCAAATGGAGTAAAGTTAAACGCCGAAAAGATTTCTGATCCTATTGGAAAAATTTCCTTTCCCACCTTTTTTTCCGTCTTCAAGAAATCACTTAACTGTCGCATGTAAGGTTTTTTGAACTCATCAATCAGCCGCTTTCTCCAGCTTTCTTCAATATTGATAGTAGACAATTTATGTTCCTTACTAAAACTGAGATGCAATTATTAATGTTATAGTTTAGTATAAAAAAAGGTCACAGGGATACCTTATTTTAATGATTGAAAAAGAGCTTTCCGAAAGAATAAACAATGAAGTTGATAAACTTTTTGATGATCAAATAAGGTTCACTCAAAAATTAACTAGATTTCCTTCTTTACGTGGCCAAGAGCATACAGCTCAAGATTTTCTCTTTGATGAATTGACAAAGCGAGATTATGCACTTGATAGGTGGACGGTGAATGTGGAAGACATTAAAGATCACCCAGGATTTTCACCAATAAAGGTAGATTATTCAAATGCAATAAATATAGTTGGCACCCATAGACCTCAAAAAGAGATCGGCAGATCTCTTATACTTAATGGGCATATTGATGTGGTTCCAGAGGGACCTTATGAAATGTGGTCACGCAACCCCTTTGATCCAGCGATTGAAGGCGATTGGATGTACGGTAGGGGAGGTGCAGATATGAAAGCGGGCATCGTTGCAAACATATTTGCTATGGATGCCATAAGAAACCTAGGTTACCAACCGGCTGCACGTGTTCATATTCAGTCGGTAGTAGAGGAAGAATGTACAGGAAATGGTGCGCTAGCATGTTTGGTAAGAGGATATAATGCTGAAGCTGCAATCATTCCAGAACCGGTAGATGATAAATTAGTTAGAGGAAATGTTGGTGTTTTATGGTTTAAGGTAAGTGTAAAAGGTTTGCCTGTGCATGTAAGAGAAGCAGGATCTGGTCAAAATGCAATTGAAGCATGCTTTCCAATAATAAAAGCATTAAGAAAACTTGAGGAGGCGTGGAATGCAGAAAAGACAAATTTTAAATATTATGAAGATACTGAACACCCTATAAATTTTAATGTCGGTAAAATTAAGGGAGGTGACTGGGCCTCCTCTGTCCCATCTTGGTGTGAGTTTGACTGTCGGATTGCAATTTTTCCTGATTGGGACCCAAAGGAGAAATCATTAGAAATAGAAAAATGCATTAGAGAAGCTTCATTGAATGATGCCTTTCTCTCAAATAATCCTCCTCAAATTGAGTGGAATGGATTTTTTGCAAAAGGCTATGTTTTAGAAGAGGGTACGGATGCTGAGAAAGTATTAGGTGAGGCACATTTTCTTGCTTACGAAGGAGATATGAAGAGCTTTATTAGTCCTGCATACCTGGATGCAAGGGTGTTTATGGTATATGGGGATTGCCCCTGCCTAGTATATGGGCCATATTCAGAAAACATTCATGGTTTCGATGAAAGAGTAAGCTTGAGTTCCGTTAGGAAAATTACAAAGACAATAGCTTTATTCATAGCCGATTGGTGTAAACTGGAAAAGATTTAGTTTTAAAAAATCTTTAAACTCCAAACTACTAATCTGGCATCATCCCCGTCGGCACAGCTTTACCTTTAAGAATGAGCTTTGGCTCTTCTTTAATTCCAACTAGTTCGGGCCGGCTATTTAGATATTCGGATACGCCACTAAGATTTTCTGTTGCATTAAAAAAGCTCACTATTTTGGGCCAATCATCGAAGATAGTGGGCTCAAGAACTCGAATCATTGATAATTGATGGTATACCCCGAAATCACAGTATGAAGGATTCTCTCCCAGAAAAAATGGACCTCTTTTGTCGCTTTCTAAATATTTATTGAAATAAAATATCTTTGGCTCAAAACCGGATAAAATTGTCTTCTTGAGAGCTTCATATTCCTCTCCCGTCTTAAAGTTTATTGTCGCGTTGAGGGGTTGGAATAGCTCTTGGCTTGACTCAAATATAGCGTCGGCTATTGCTCGGTCTTTCTCATTCGCAGGAAGGGTATTCGCTAGTTTAGCTGTATATCGCATTATTGAGCCACTTTGCCAAATTGTGGTTTGGTTATCTATAATAAGAACAGGTAGCTGACCAAACCCAATTTCTTTTTTCATTTCCGGCCAAGATTTCTCAAAATATTCCCACGCCATATGATAGGTATAGGGAACGTTTCCGTAGCATAATTGCATTTGTATAGATTCTGTAAACGCGCGCATTTTAAAATACACGAGATCCAGTTTCGGGAAAGATTTCTCCATGGGGTGTCTCCTAATTTTAAGTTCAGCCCAAACAACGAACGAAGCTGTTGCGTTACTAATAAAGTTAATTTATTCATTAAGACTATATCATAAATTATTTAAGGGTCGGCCCTATTTGTTAATAACAATTATCCTTTCAGCCGTTGAGGCTATACTTCTTTTTTTTGGAATATTTTCTCCTTTTGCAAGGATACAGGAATTCTGGATTTTTAAGGAAGAGTTTTCAATTTATAACTTAATAATTGCTCTATTTGACCAACAAAATTTTCTGCTTGGTGGAACGATTTTAGCTTTTGGTATTTTGATCCCTTTTATGAGGCTTTGTACGAATTTCGTACCAATTACTAGACTGAAAAATTTAAATTTACATAAATTGGCTATGGTTGACGTATTCCTAATAAGCTTTCTTCTCTTTTCCTCTCAATTGTCCTATTTCTTTGAGGTCAGTCTACTGAAAGGGTTTTATTTTTTGTTTGCAGCACTGGTTGTAAGTTATGTAAATCACTGGACTATGAAGAGTATGAAATAATGTCAGAAAATGAATTACTTATTGAAAGAGAAAAGTTACTTGGTCGATTGGTAGAAATAAACTGGTATTTTATGGCAAAAAAATATTTAACAACCATTGCCAAAAGAAAAAAATTTTTAACCATTTTGGAGAAACAAATCACCCAAGAAGCAAGTGCTTCAAATGTCATTTTTGTAGAAGAGGATGGAGATGTGTATATTTGCATGATATTCAGGGCTAAAAGTATCGTTAAAAAAGTGGTAATCGATGTCTTGGATGAAAACCGAAAACCCGTTCAGCCAAATTTGCAAGCAGGAAATGTCTACATTTATGGAGCTTCCGGAACTATCTTTCAACCAAAAGTTAAAAATGGTCATCCAGATATTATTGATAGTGAAAAATATGGTGATTTTGATGCTTAGTATAATATAAATACTATCTTATTGACATATTCACGTTAACGGGCGATTTTTAGTGCCTTTTTGCCTAAATGAATTGTTACAGGTAATTCCCCTAAGTATTCTCCATCTCCAGAGACAATCCAGCTCCACTTATCTGAGGTGAGACTTTCTATTTTTACGCTCCGAACGTGAGTATTTGTCACTGCATGATGGAATATATGCCTTCCAGAGAAGACCATAATTAATAATTTTACGGCTTGAAGTCGACTGAGTTTCTTTGCAAACAATAAGTTTAATTTGTCTCGGAACTTTTTTGCATCGGGAGCAATATACATCCCACCGCCGGTATATTCTGACGCAGCCCCTGCTAATATAAGGTTGTTCATCTCCATTTTTTGGGACTCAGTGGTAACAACATATTTATGTGTTTTTAAGTTAATGAAGCTTATTAATGCAGCAGATGCATATAATAGTGCCCCTTTAAGAGCAGGAATCTGTGAAGCACGAAATGAAGCCTCACTTAATAATCCAACCCCAGCATTCGTAAGCGAGATCCGGTTATTATCCGAAAAGACAACGTTTAAATATCTAACTGACTTAAAGTTGCGACCCCTTATTGCATCAATAGCCTTTTCCAGTGTATTGAGATCAAGAGATCTAGCAAAGTCGTTACCTCTTCCAAACGGAAGAAGGGCGATATTACAAGCGTAATCTATTGCTTTTTGGGCAATTGTATTAATAAAGCCATCACCTCCACAGGCCACGACTAAATATTTCTTCAACATAAACTCCTGAGCCTTTTTGCCAGCATCTTCTAAGGACTGTGAAAAAACTATTTCTGGTTTGGTACTGGGATCTATATTTTCAATTATGCGGATTTTTTTTGTCTTAGATAGCTTTCCTGATTTCGGATTGACTATGTAAACAATATTTTCTTTCATGAGCTCTCAGAAGTATCACTATAATTGTTTCAGTGTAGAGTTTAAACAGAGCGGACGTAAACAACAAACAATTATACAAACCGCATTTTGTACTTTACTAGTAGTTAAACTAACCACCAAAATTATAATGATTAAGTTACTAAATAAGCGATGGAATGGAATAGCAATTGTATTATTGTCGTCATTCTTTTTTGCCTTCGTTCCGACGTCGGCAAAAATTGCTTTGGATAGTGGCGTATCTCTAATGGTCTTGCTAATGTCCAGATGTCTTATAGGATTGATAATTCTAGCTCCTTTAACATATGGTCTGCGGGAACCTATTTTTGTAGATAGAAAAAAAGTTCCTATATTGATATTTGTCAGTATTATTTCAGTTTGTTTAATCGCATCAACATACTACGCTATTGGTTACATTAGCATCGCTCTTGTCTTGATGATTATTTATCTGTTTCCCATCGGGGTAGCCCTTATTACAACAATTAAAGGAGAAGAACATTTATCACGCACTCAATGGTTTAGTATTATAGGTGTTCTATTAGGTCTTGGCATCCTAATTTTAGATGAACCATCAGGGACAAGTCTCTACGGTATATTTATCAGTATTATAGGTCTCTTATTATTTATCGCATTTATATACTTCACAGGGAAGTTAGTGGATGAGATAGGCTCTGTTACGATAAACTTACAGTTGAGTTTTTTCAGTGTGGTTGCGTTAATAATATATATATTGTTGATACCTGTGGATCTTTCGCTTCCTACCAATAACTATGGTTGGCTAGGTATACTAGGTAATGGCATATTTTATGTCTTAAGTTATGTTCTCTTTTTTATTGGCTCGAAGGCTATCGGTATAACAACCGCCTCTGTTTTAGCTTTAACAGAACCTCTTTTTGCAACGATTATAGCACTTTTAATTCTTAGCCAGTATTTGTCGTTACAGGAATTCTCTGGTTTTATTGTAACACTTTGTTTTCTGTCTTTATTCTTGATATTTGCACACAAAAAAGATGGATAAAAAATTATTTTTAATTTAGCCAGAGAGAATTAAGTTATATTGTAATCAACTACTAGAATCCTAATTTACGCACACATTATGGAAATTAGTCTTAAAAAAAATTTAATGATGAAAATGCTCGACCAAGTTCCAAACCTCGGGTGGACATGGAATGCTTTATATGAAGCTGCAAAAACTGCCAAAAAAGCAAAAAATTCCAATAAAAAAGAATTACAGACTCTTTTTGACAATAAAATTTCTAATATCATCAGTACATTCAATGATAAATTAGATGAGGATATGTATGTAGTATTTAATGCCGAAAACAATAAAGATTTGGGAACCACCGATACTGTAAAGACGCTTATTTTATCAAGGTTAAAAGCATCTGAAAATTACAAAAGTATCATCAAAATGTCTTTGTTTTTTATGGCGCAGCCAAGAAATGCCTATGATGCATTAACCCAAGTAATGAAAACATCTAATAAAATTTGGGAAATAGCAGGCGATACATCAAGTGGAGGAACATTTTACTCAAAAAGACTTATTTTGTCGGGAGTATATTCTTCCACTTTAGCGCACTGGCTTGCAAAGGAGAACCGAACGATTGGAGAGTCGGAGTATTTTTTGGACCGACGGCTCGATGACGTCAAAAATATTGGGAAAATTTCTAAACAGTCGGTTGAGGTATTTGAGAAAACTAAACGTGAGCTGGGATCAATTCTTACAAAAAAGTAGAGATGAGACCTAGTTCTCAACCAAAAAATTAAAGTCATGTAGAAAATAAATGAGCGAAAAAATCAGAATATTCTCTTACCTACCAAATCCAAGGGTATGGAAGTCCCTAATCACTGGAAGACTTGGTCGTGTTAAAGTAAAGGTCTTGGGTGATAAACCAAAAAATTTAGTTGATTGGTTATGGGACTTTGATGCCGAGAAGCTAAGTAATTTAGAACTTGATGACATAAAGCACTTTGAAAGACAGGGTAAAAGAGGATTTAAAGGTAGTCTTTACAAAACGGATAGCTTTCTTGAAAAGCATCCCTTTGGTACGGTGCCCGCCGGTTTCAATAACGATGGGTCAATAGGTATCTTTGAGTCGAATAGTATAATGCGCGCAGTGGCTCGTAGTTCAAATGTTACATCACTTTATGGAGATAATGATCCCTATCTACAATCCCGAATAGACAGTTTTCTTGATGCAAATCTCGTCTTTTCAAGAGAATTTCAGGTATATGTTTTAGAATTAAAGTCATTAAATGATCAGTTCTATAACAGGATGAAAGCAGCCTATTCATTCTATATTGGTGGTATAGAAAATACTCTTTCAACAGGAAAATTTATCTCTGGACCCTATTTGACGATAGCTGATATCTCTTTTGTCTGTGACGTAGCACAATTTTTGAGAGAGCGAGATCGCCGAACCATTATTAATGAACAGGGATATGAGATTATATCAAAAAATTTTGAGAAAGATTTTCCAAAGTCACACAAACACTTGATGAATTTATATAATAAAGATGATTTTCAAAAATTCATGAAAGGCTATCTCGATGGGATCTTGACTTGACAATTTATATAAAGATTAAGTTACTTCCGAATAGACTAGCTTCTCTTTTATAGGCAGGTGAATAAGAGCAGCAAAAACTGCAAGAGCTGCATCAAGAAGCCAAACAGTAGTATAATCTCCTGTAACACTGAAAAAGTATCCTCCAAGATATGCCCCAAGAAAGCCACCAATCTGATGCGAAAAGAGAGCGAAGCCAAAAAGTGTTGCCATGAATTGTGGACCGAACATTTTTCCTACCAACCCAGCAGTTGCCGGAATAACAGAAAAATAGGTTAGCCCTAAGGCGGCAGAAAACAAAATAACGGATATTAGGTCTTTAGGTGATACAAGAAATAAAAGCACAATTATGCATCGAGCAAAATACGTATAAGCAAGAAAAATTCGCATGCTCCTTTTTGATATGTACCAACCAGCAAATATACTTCCTACAATATTGAAAAGACCAATAAGGCCTAACGACCAGCCAGAGACGGTAGGAGGCAAGCCACAAACCTGAATGACACCTGGCATATGGGTAGCTATAAAGGCAACATGAAATCCACACACAAAGAAACCTAAAACCAAATATATGTAGCTTGGAGTATTGAAGGCGATTCTCAGTGTCTCTGACAAGCTTTTTGTTTGAACACCACTAGGCTGTTTCGTGTCTGTCCTTGATCTAAGAGTAAAAGAAAAAGGCAATACCAATAATAAAACTGTGCATAAAAATAAAATACACAAAATCCAACCAAATTTTACAATTATGAATCCCGCGAGTGGAGCTAAAATTAGTTGCCCCAAGGATTGACCAGCGTTTACCAAACCAAATGCCATTCCAACTTTATTTTGGGGAATAAGTCTATTTACTGAGGCAAGCACTACAGGAAGTCCAGCGACACCTAATCCGATAGAAGAAATAACACCTAGTGAAATCGATAAAGTGAATGCTGTAGTGGAATGAGGTATTAAGATAATACCTAAAAGACCCAGTAAAATACCCACAGTTAAAGTTTTCCCAGACCCATATTTGTCCGCTATCATTCCAGCAAATGGCGATATAGCGCCTACCACTAGCTGTCCAAGCGCAAATGCGAAACTGATTTGTAGATAATTTAGCGTTTGAGATTGATTAATACCCTCAATGGTAAGTGAAAGTGAGTTTCGGCTCCCAAACATAGCTGCTACTAGACATGATGCTGCTATAACGATTAGTAAAAATTTTCTATCTTTTTTTTGCTCTTTCGAGACAGCGGGTGATGACATTATAAATTCCTTCTTGAGTTCTCGATTAGAACTAAAAAAACGCGTTGTAAAGGAAAATTAATAATAGATCTAATTTAAGTGATTTTTCTTTAGCCTCATTATGTTAAAGTAATAAGGTTACTAAAAATGGAGGATATGTGTACCATCAATTCGACGATGATCGGCCAAAAGACGAATGTGGTGTCTTTGGGATATATGGGCACGATGATGCAGCTGCAATAACCACGCTTGGATTACACGCCCTACAGCACAGAGGACAGGAGTCTGCGGGAATTGTTACGTTCGATAAAAACCATTTCCATGCAGAGAGAAGAATAGGCTTAGTAAGCGAACATTTTACGAAACAAAGCGTTATAGATAGGCTTTCTGGAAATACAGCGATTGGCCATGTTCGGTATTCAACTACTGGGGGTACGGTTCTTAGAAATGTACAACCACTCTTTGCTGATCTTACAGTTGGAGGTTTCGCAATAGCTCATAATGGAAACCTTACAAATGGTCTCACATTGCGACATGAGTTGAAAAAAGAAGGTGCCATTTTTCAATCGACATCTGACACAGAAACAATCCTTCAACTGGTAGCCCGATCAAAAAAAGGTAATACAATTTCAAGATTTATCGATGCACTTTCTCAGATCGAAGGTGCCTATGCTTTAGTTGCATTAACTAACAAAAAATTGATCGGAGTAAGAGATCCGTTGGGAATTAGGCCACTGGTGCTTGGTCAATTAGACGGAAACTATATACTGACTTCAGAAACCTGCGCTTTAGACATTATTGGCGCAAAGTTTATTAGAGAGGTGGAAAATGGTGAGATTGTGGTAATAACTGATAATACTATTGAGAGTATTAAACCCTTTCCACAAGTCAAACCAAGGCCATGCATTTTCGAGTATATTTATTTCTCAAGACCTGACAGTATCGTAGGAGGATTAAGTGTATATCAATGTCGGAAGGCCTTTGGCAAAGAACTGGCCAAGGAGTCTTTTGTACAGGCTGATATGGTTATTCCCGTTCCAGACAGTGGGGTGCCGGCTGCAATAGGCTATGCAGAACAGTCCGAGATCCCTTTTGAAACCGGTATTATTAGAAACCACTATGTTGGCCGAACATTTATCGAACCCCAGCAGTCTATAAGAGCATTCTCGGTCAAGCTAAAGCATAACGCGAATAAGATTTTAGTTGATGGGAAAAAGGTAATTTTAGTTGATGACTCACTGGTTAGAGGTACTACATCTATAAAAATTGTAAGAATGATGCGGGATGCAGGAGCCCACGAGGTACATATGCGCATAGCTGCACCGCCTATAAAGTATCCAGATTATTACGGGATTGACACGCCTGTAAAAGAAAATCTACTAGCAGCAAATAACGAGCTTAATGAAATTAGGGATATGTTAGATGTTGATAGTATAGCCTACTTATCGATTGATGGCTTATACCGTGCAATGGGTCATAAAGATGGAAGAGATCCCAAAAGCCCGAGTTATACGGATCACTGTTTTACGGGTGATTATCCAACTACCCTAATGGATCAAAGTGGAGAAGAAAATATCAGACAACTATCACTACTTTTTGAAACTGAAAAAGAATAAGTAAGTTTTTATCTTACGACTGTAAAGGTTGCATCATTTTCTAGACTACTATCTCTCACAACTCGAGTTGGACCTAACTTTGATACGCAAAAATCGATAACTTTTGACGCATTTGCGTAATAAATATTTTGTGACGAAATTCTACTTTTTTTTGATGTTTGTAAGTTAAAAATCATAGCAGTTTTTGTGTAAGACCAGCATTCAGATAGGCAACTAAATAGATACTGTTCCCATAATGAAACGTTTGTTGTCGTAGCTAGGTTATAAGTACCAGACATAGTTACAAAGTCCTTTTTTGATGATGGTTTGCTATCGATTATGAATCTAAGATTCGCCTCCGAAAACTTACTACGACAATGATTTATAAACTTCGGATTAATATCAAAGCCCTCATAGTTAAACTTACTTTTATTACGGTTTCTATTTAGATAATCAGCGAAGGAACCGTATCCACAACCAATATCAGCAATTTCCAAGAAAATATGGTTTCTCGAAATTCTTTGAATTTCCTTGAGGATTAGATCAAATCGTTTTTCTTGACGCGCAGTTGAAGCCCAAAAAACCCCTTTAGCTGTAGGCCCAAACTTTTCAAACCTTTTTGAGTATTGAGAATTAATTTCAGTTTCTAAATATGCCTTGCTTTTCATTTTTTAAAACAATCAAATTACAATTCACTTAATCATGTAGTATATTCAAGTCGCCTGAGGAAAATCCTCTGCTACTAATTTAAACATAAAGAGAAGAATAGGAATATTAAAGATGGGCACGAGTATGATGAAAGCTATAACCTATAGTGAGTTCGGTATATCCACTGATGTTTTAAAATTAAAAGAACTACCGATTCCAAAAGCAGGTAACGGTGAGGTACAAGTTTCTCTCCAATTCTCTGGTTCCAACCCATCAGATGCAAAATCAAGAGCAGGGAATCGGCCTGGAGTTACTAAACCACAGTTTGAGCAGATAGTTCCAAACTCCGATGGCTCTGGGGTTATTACTGCAGTTGGAGAGGGCGTTCAGGAAAGTCGAATTGGACAAAGAGTGTGGATTTGGAATGGTCAATGGCAAAGACCAAACGGAACTGCAGCAGAGTATATTACGGTTCCAAGTACTCAAGCTGTCGAAATGCCACAAGATATGTCATTTGAAACAGGAGCATGTTTAGGAATTCCTGGGCTTACTGCATCTTATTGCACCTTAGGAGATGGGGAACTGAATGGAAAAACAGTATTTGTATCGGGAGGAGCAGGAGCAGTAGGACACACTTGCATACAGTTGGCCAAATGGTCTGGTGCTAATGTAATCGCCTCCGGATCTGAAAATGGATTCGAACACATTTGGGAAGCGGGTGCAGATCATGTATTTGATTACAGAGATCCCGATTTATCCAAAAAGATCTTAGATATATGTCCGTCAGGAGTTGACCGAGCTATAGAAGTAGAATTTGGGGAGAATGTTAACCTTTTACACAAGATTGTTAGACAAAATGGCGAAATTTCTTTGTATGGTGGTGCTAAGAATATGAATCCAACATTTCCTTTTGGCCCTTATCTGTTTAAAGCACTGAAAATTAATATAGCATTAATCTACATATTGCCAAAAGATGATAGAGATCGAGCAATAAAAGCTTTGCACGATGCTCACTCTGACGGCGCTCTAAAGATGGCAATAGGCCATGTCTTTGATTTAAATGATTTTGCACAGTCTCATGACGCTACATTGACGCCCGGTAGAAAAGGCAGTGTTTTAGTTAAGATCTAGAAGTATTAGTAAAAAAATAATTTTAGAGGTAAAGGGGATATGCTTTTTACCCCATTACCTCAATTAGCTAGTCTGATGAAGATTTCATTTTTGGACCCCAAATAACAAGTAAAATAATAGCTAAAATAACTAAGGAAAATATAACATTACCTACATCTGCAAATAAGTTGTGTGTTGGGAAATCTGTCGCACTTATGCCGGATTGCGCAAGCCAATTAGCTGAGCCCTGAGTAATTTCGACACCCGAGTCCCTTAATTCAGCAAGTCTTGCCGCCGTAATTTGAAAAATATCTACTCGCCATGCACCCATATCTAAATTGAAATAGACCACACCCAAACCAAAAAGAGTAGCGAGTCCTTTCATTGCTATTCCTGCTCCCATTTCATTAGTAACTCTAGCAAGTCTAAAGGCTATAAAAACTGCTATGATTACTCCCACTTGGAACATTGCGTTATTGATAAAACTACTTGATTGTAAACTATAAATTTCAAATTCAGTCATTTTGATACCCCCTTAATTTAAGTTGTATCTTAATAGTAACGTCACTTTTTTTAA
The DNA here is from genome assembly GCA_902596985.1 of uncultured Alphaproteobacteria bacterium. Classification (GTDB taxonomy): domain Bacteria; phylum Pseudomonadota; class Alphaproteobacteria; order Rhodobacterales; family Rhodobacteraceae; genus CACIJG01. The sequence continues at coordinate 17,144 of CACJWR010000001.1, read as the reverse complement.
GTTCAATAAATAGACTGGTGAAGCTGTCGAATTTTAAAGCATCTTTATAATTAATTTTCTTGATTGATTATATTATAAGAATTTTTGTTACAATTAAAGCCTGGAGAGAATAATTGTGGGGCTAGACAATTTCAAAATATCTACCAAGCTCTCCCACAAGGGAGATATATCTAAGCTATTTAGCCTTAAATTTTATCTCTTTTTAAAATGAGATAGAGATCTTTTAAGCTTTATTTTTTGGAAATTTGCCTTAATACCCGCGGAATGGGCCAAGGAGGAATCGATAAAGCAACTCTTATAATTGCATCCGCGTGTGTAGAAGGAAAGTATTTAATACCTCAGATATCCATATGTCCTATAATCGCCCAACTTTTAAGGACAAGGCCTTAATTCGGACAAAATCCCTAAAGTTGGGAAGAATAATAACATAAATAAACTGCTAATTATTTGCCTATCAGTAAAAATTATCTGCTACGGGCATTATCGCATAAAGGAACTAACAAATATGAAAAAAAAGGGCGCCCAAAATAAAAAGGCGCCCATAATGGTTAAAAGTCATTGCTTGCAGTTACATCAAATTCATAATTCGAGTCATTTTCAGAGTTCCAATTTCATTTGCCTTTGTGATTAAATTTTGGAAATCCTTATTCTCTACCATCTCATCAAGAGATTTACCCCAGTGATCGATTGAAGAAAATCTATACGTTACAGCCATCATTTCATGGTCAGAAGCTATGACCGGTACAACAACTCCAATTGAAACGTCGACTTTTTTCATTAACGTATCCAACTCTGGGGCTAAAGCAATTATGTCTTGCTGTTTTCCTCTGGGAACATGATAAACACGATTAACTAGTATTGTAGCGGGTGTCGCAGGTGGATCTCCGTAGACAGACCTATATAATTCAGGCCCCATTATTTCTCCCGCTGGATTTAACGCTCTCTCCGCAAATAATTTTTCTAGCTCCGGATCCGCAGAATATTTCTGAAAACAAGTAGCAGCATCAGAGAAGCTATTGAAAAGGTTCATTAAAAAATAATTTCCTGCACCTGCTCCACCACCAATCTTGAATATTCTAGATACTGCACCATGTCTCGCCATAACTCCTGATGCACGTCTTATTCTTTCTTCCATGAGAGCCTCTTTGCCCGCTGAAGGACTCATTTCTCGTACTGATATAATTTTCATTTTTTACCCCCTTTTTTAGTTCAAAATTAGAACTATCATAGCACGTTAAGATATAAAATATATAAGAATTTTTAGTTAAGTATTTGTAATAAGATGATACGATGGTTAAGGAAAGTACTGGCTTCAGAATATGAAAAAAATACTCATTATATATTCCACTACAGATGGGCAAACAAAAAGGATTTGTGACAGAATAATTGAATTCTCAAAGAGGAAATCGGAAATAACTCTATGTGGAATAGAAAACGCTCCCGAGATTGATTTGGCTCAATACTCAAAAATAGTGATTGGAGCCAGCATTAGATATGGAAAACATAATCCGCTAGTTTATGAGTTTGTTAAAGAAAACAGAGATGAGCTACAAAAAAAATCCACTGCGTTTTTCACAGTAAATGTTGTTGCTAGAAAAAAGGAAAAAAACCAACCAAATACTAATCCCTATATGAAAAAATTCTTAGAATTATCGGGGTGGCAACCGGATAAATTAGCAGTTTTTGCAGGAAGGATTGACTATCCTAGTTACAGGTTTTTAGATCGCCTAATTATTCGATTTATTATGCTTATAACAAAAGGTCCAACAGATACAAGCCAGACGTATGAGTTTACTGACTGGAACAAAGTTGCAAATTTTGCGAAGGAAGTTTTATAACTTTAAAAGTGGGAGAGGGCTGTTACCCCCTCCCTATTAATTTTATTTAATTTTTATAAGACGTGGCTTCTTTTCTTCTGGAACTACTCTCTCTAATTCTATTGAGAGCATTCCGTCTTTTAAAGCCCCGTCTTTAACGATTATGTCGTCGGCTAAAGTGAATTTACGAGTAAAATTTCTGGAAGCGATACCCCGATAGACTTTATTATCGCTTTCTTCAACTGTTTTCATTGATTTGATTGTCAAAACGCCGTCCGCTAGTTCAACGTCTATATCAGATTTACTGTAGCCGGCTAATGCCATTTCAATTGTGTACTTATAGTCATCGTGTTGTACGATGTTATAATGGGGAAATCCTACATTAGTGTAACTCTGGTGTTCTGCGTAGTCCCAAAGGCGATCAAACGTCTTATCAAAGCCAACGGCAAAGGGTGAGGTATTAGTGTCAAATGCCTGTAAGGCACTTCTTAGTGTGCTTAAACTATTCATTATTATCTCCTTTATTAAGCAAGATTTATGTGAGTAGACCCTATTAGGCGTCCACATTATATAGATGGGTACTGAAAAAAAAATTACAAGATGTATGCTTGTAAAAATTGTTTTTTATTTTTCCGTTAGCCCATAAGGTTTGAGGGCAGATATTAACTCGTTAAGATATGTTTTATCGCGCGCAGTAATATATTCTTTATGAATAATTTCACCTGTTTTACCCTTTCCGTCGATGGCTTTATGTAGCTCGAACATTTTTTTTGCTTTCTTCTTACTTCCCTTCAACTCATACAGATAAGCGAGCTGCAAATATAATGTTTGGTCAACCCCACTCCAATTATGCTTTTCATTTAATTTCGCAAGAGCGAAGCTCTCAGATTTCTCATATTGTTTATTTTCAATTAAAGCGTGATTGTACATATAAAATATCCATGCCGCATGGTGGGGATTCGACAACATTATTTTTTCATAGTTTTCTATTGCTTCTCCTAGATTACCACAGGAGTGAATAACTATATTGGCTGTGGCTAAATCTGAAAGATCTTTTACTTCCTTTATCAATGTGGGTATTCTACTACATGCTTCGTCATACTTTTTTAAAAATAATTCGATCATGCCTGCTAAAGTTTTAGGCGTTGCCCAATCAGGAAACTCATTAATTGTATTTAATGCAATGGAATAGGCTTTTTCCATATCTCTTTTGGGATCATCAGATATTCTCATAGTGACTTTTCTCCAATGAACCCATGCCATCATAAAATTTAATCGTCGGTGGTTTGGATCTAGCTCTATGGCCTTTTTCCATAGCTTTTCGGCTTTTTCACTTCCCTCCACCGTTTTAAGGTCAAAAGCAGCCCATGCATTGAGAAAATGTCTATACGCTTCTGGGTTAGTGAAATAATTTTTCTGGGTTAACTGTGATCCGCTTGTCTTAACTCTCATCTGCTCCAAAATGGCTATACTTATCTTTTCTTGAACAGGAAAAAGTTCCTTTAACTCCTTAAAGTCAAAAAGTTTTGACCATACAACCTCACTCTTTTTGAGATCAGTCATTTGTAAGGAAACGCGATAGGCTCCTTCAGCACCCTGAACATCTCCTCTTAAAAGATATTGAATGCCATAGTTTTCTAATATCTCGCTATCAGAATAATTTTTCTCTTGAACATATTTACCAGTGCTAGAGGAAGATACCAATATTGAGTCATTAATTGATAAGGTAGAGATAATATTACTTGTTATTCCAAATCCTATGAAGTCATTATCAGATTTCCCAGTTTGATTTTCAAATGGAATGACCAAAACTGAGGGTTTATCCGTTGGCATCATTTGAATTTTGCTTACTGGTTTTGTATCTGATTGGAGATAAAAAATAATTCCAATAACTACTACTGCGAATACAGAGGCTACAATACCTAAATTTCGTAGAATCGGATTTGAAGATGTTCTTAGAGTTCGTTTTTGCGATTTACTCAAAAGAATATCATAGGCGTGAAATTCATTTTCTTTGACTTTTTGTAAACCAAGATCATTGAAGGATAAATTTACTTTTCCTTTAACTAAATCAAATATTGACTTGGAAATCGTTACTCCTGAAGGTTGAGCCAAGGCCTCTAGTCTCGCTGCAATATTAACGCCATCTCCAAGAAGATTTCGCTTCTCTTTTATTACGTCACCCATATGTATTCCAACTCGAAATTGCAACTTAATTGGAAGATTATTCTGAGAGTAAAATTCTCTTAGACGTCCTTGGAATTCAGATGCGCATTCAACAGCTGATACTGCACTAGGGAATTCGGCAAAGAAAGAGTCGCCACCAGAATTAAATAGACGCCCTTCATATTTTTTAAACAGATCTTTAAGAATATTTTCACACGCTCGAAGAGTTTTTACTGACTCATTCTCATTTTTTTCCATATGCTTGCTATAACCAACGACGTCGGTAGCAAAAATAACTGCTATTTTTCTATTTATGGTGTTAATGATTTTGCTCTCAAAGAAGTTTATATAAAGAACTATTAATCAAATATATCGCAAATGGCTAATTTGTGTATAGTAAATTTGTCTGGTAAGCGGTTCTAAGTAGCAAAATTATTAACAAAAATGGAGTAGGCGCATTGATTGCTGTAATAAGCTATTTTGATAGTAATCCAGAGCCTTTAAATTGTGAGAGCGTTGTAGCAGAAAACACTGCAACCTCTCGTGATGGTTTTTATTTTGTGCCTTTGAATAAAGATGACGTGCCCTTGGGAACTCAAATAATTTTAAAAGAAGAACCAATAGAGGGGCTGAAAAAATATTTGTCGAATAAAAACTTTCGGGGTATTGGACCAAAGAATGCTAATACCATAGCGCAGAATATTGGGATGACAGTTATCAAGTATTTACATGAGCGCAATGTAAACATACTTGAAGAAAAAACGTCAAAGAAACTTTCCGAAGCTTTATTAGGAGGATGGGATCTAGATTATGAAAATTCAGGGTTTGAAATATTATTTTCACAAATTGGCTTTTCATATACACAAAAGAAATTTGTTAAAGAAGAGTTTGGGAATAAGTTTTTTGCTGAAATACATAAAGATCCATATATGTTGCTTCAAAGAATTCCTAGACTCAGCTTTGATAAGATAGAGAGTATTATTTCCATTTTTGGAATTGAAGTTTCTTTAGATCAAAAAATAGTTGCCGCTACGAGACATGCACTGATGCAAAGTGAAGCCGAACGTGGCAATACCTGTGGGCCTTTAGAGAGGGTTTTACTGAGAACTCAAGAAATAACAAAAAATGACATTGAAACAATTCAAACGGCTATTAACAGCCATGAGCATTTATTTAATAATTTTAAAGTGCAAGATAAAAATTTTTTAGAAACCATAGAAGCATGTGAACGAGACAACGATATTGCTCAACAGATCTGTTTGATAAAAGATAATTTCAAACCAATAAAGGGCAAGCAGTTTTCGGCTAACAAAAATGCTACTAATCCTTTGTCAGAAGAACAAGTGCAAGCAATACAAAATTCATTAGAATCAGGAGTTTCGATTATTACTGGTGGCCCAGGAACAGGTAAAACAAGAATTATAGAAGGCCTCGCTCAAGTTTTAGTCAACGGCTTTAGAAAGACAATTCGTATCTGTGCGCCCACGGGACGAGCGGCAAAACGAATAGCAGAAAATCAAGCATTAAAAAAATTTCAACCTTCGACAATTCACATGCTAAAAGCGATGATAGATTCATCAGCTAAAGATATTGCGTTTGATACTTTGATTGTGGATGAATCCTCCATGATCGATATAAATTTATTCAATGATTTGGTCAAAATGCTACCTTTAGGGTCACAACTTATTTTAATTGGAGACGTTGACCAACTACCTCCTGTCGGTGCAGGGCAACCATTTTTAGATTTAATAAGATCAAAAAAAATTGTTGTTAGCAGATTATCAAAGCAATTTCGACAAGGCAGTGATAGCGTGATCCCAAAAGTAGCTAGAGCAATAAATAAAGGCGAGTTAATAGAATTCTCTTCAGATTTTTCTAGCTCAGGCTTTTCATTTGTAGAAGTTGACAAGGGTCAAGTTGTCGAAAAAATTATTGAAGTAGTTGATTTTTTTACCGGGAATAAAAACGGCAGTATAGATTTTGACAAAACACAAATTCTTTCCCCAATGCGCCGTTATTCAAGTGGTCTTATAAATTTAAATTCAATTATGCAAAAAAAATATAACCCTAATGGTGAAAAGGTTTTTTCAAAAATGGAGGGTGAAAAAGAAATACAATTTTGTGCAGGGGATAAGGTGATATGTACACAAAATGATTATGATGTTGATGTTAGAAATGGCGATATTGGTTACGTTGTAAATAAAGTTGGAAAAAATATTAGAGTGGAGTTTGATGGAGAAATGAAACTCTTTCATAACAATAAAATAGATTATTTAGATTTAGCGTATGCTATAACGGTTCATAAGAGTCAAGGCTCTGAATACCCAAACGTTGTGATGCCAATAGTGGATGATCATCGCATAATGCTTACAAGGAAATTGATATATACGGCAATCACAAGAGGGAAGCAAAATGTCTGCTTAATTGGGAGCAAAAGAGTATTACGAGAAGCACTTAAAAAAGTTTTTTTAAATTTACGGTATTCTAATCTCAATCAAAAAATTGAAAAAGCTAACATAAATTTATTTCACCAAAATTAGGTTAGTAAGATACATATTTTACACAAAGGAAAAATTTTATGATCATCAAAGCACCCATAAAATTAATTGGTAACAACGGATCACCCTACACACGAAAGATGGTTGCCTTATTAAGGTATAAGCATATCCCGTATAAAATTATCTGGGGAGAGCCAGACGAATATTTAGACCGGAACAATATCGAAAAACCTAAGCCAGTTTTACACCCAACATTCTTATTTGAAAATTCTGAAAAGAAAATCACGGCAGTTACTGACTCAACCCCTATTATTAGAAAGCTAGAGAGCAAATTCACGAGCCGCAGCACTATTCCCTCAAACCCAGTTTTGAGATTTTTAAACTATTTGCTTGAAGATTATGGTGATGAGTGGGGAACGAAATTTATGTTTCATTACCGATGGCATGATGACAAGGACATTGACAATGCAGGGACGTTGTTACCCCTTTATGCAAACTCCACTCTTACAAATGAGGAACTTAGTTATAAAAAAGAAAAAACAGCACAGCGCCAACTTGGAAGGGTTTGGGTTGTAGGATCGAACAAAAAAACAGCGCCTCTTATAGACCAATGTTTCAAAAAAATTATAAGCATTTTAGAGGATCATTTCATTAACTTCCCCTTTTTGCTTGGATCCCGTCCATCTTCTGCAGATTTTGCTTTCTTTGGACAATTAAGCCAATTGGTAGGATTTGATCCTACACCTCGTTCTATAATAGAGAAAAACTCAATGCGCACTATGGCTTGGGTAGGAAAAACAGAAGACCTTTCTGGATTAGAACCTGATAGCGAAGATTGGATCAGTGATTCAAAGCTTCCTGAAACCATTAAAAGAATTTTTTGTGAAGTTGGAAAGACATATGTCCCAACTATGCTAAAGAACGAAGAAGCTTTTAATAGTGGTGAAGAAAAATGGAGTGCAGAAATTTTAGGTCGTGAGTGGGAACAAAGAACATTTCCCTATCAAGTAAAATGTTTAAAATGGATTCGTGAAGAGTTCAGAAGTCTTGGTGACAAACATCAAACAAAAGTACTTAACTTACTCAAAGATACAGACTGTGAAAGGATCTTGAATTAAATAAATGCCCTTATTTTGTAAAGTCATTTATCTGGCCTTAGATTCAAGATTATTTTCTTTGTGGTAGGTATTATCTTCTCATATACGTGAGAAAAAATTTCAATCCTATCAAAAATAGTTGGGTTATTTAATAAGTATTCCCTCAGATTTTCTCCAAAAACCTGTCTTAATTGTGTTCCTATATTAATTTTGCAAATGGCAGTATTTTTTGCTAACCAATGAAGTTGGGTGGTCTTTATACCGGACCCGCCATGAATAACGAGTGGGCACTTTACAAATTTTTCAATTTGAGAGACTAGTTTGGTATCGACTTCTGTTGCCTTCTCCTGTTCGAGATGAGTGTTTCCAACAGAAATTGCTAAAGCATCTACCTGTGTAGCTGCATAAAATTTTTGTGCAAGTTTCGGTTCAGTAAACTTAGATTTTATCCCTTGATCGTAACCAACAACTCCCAGCTCTGCCTCTACAGATGCTCCATAATTTTTTGCAAGCTCCACGGCTTTGCATGTCATATCAATATTTTCGTTAAGTTCCATGTTTGACCCATCAAACATAATTGATGAAAAGCCATTATCTAGAGCTCTTTCGCACTCTTTTAAATTAGTAGAGTGGTCCAATAGAGTTACGATATTAATTGATGCATCTTCTGCAAGTTTTTTTAACATCGGCCCCATTATTTCTATAGGAGTGTTTTCGCGGCAATTTGGTCCAACTTGCAAGATAATTGGGCAGTTAATTTCTTCTGCTGCCTTTACATAATATTTTGCATCTTCCCATCCCAGTATAACTAAACCTGCAAGTGCGTACCTCTTGCTTCTAGCAACATGAAGCTCTTGGCTAAGTGTAGATAAGGTCATTTAAATTTGGCTATCATATCTTTGATGCCAGGTATAGTTTCGACTTGCCAGCTATATTCAGGTTGAAAATATTGAACTAAAGATCTCTGAGATTTACCGGCTAAAATTGTGAAATAGTACATCTGATAACCTGGAGCAACCACACAAGGATGATACCCCTTATCAATTACAAAAGTTGATCCATCCACTATATGATGCGCATCTCCAACCTTTTTATTTTCTCCTTGCAATAATTGAAGAGCAAATCCTTCCTTAGGATCGAATCTAAAGTTGTAGACTTCATCATGGTGTGTTTCACCATCTCTATCAGTATCGTGTTTGTGGGGTGGAAACCCTGACCATCCACCTTTACCGACAGTAAAAAGCTCAGAAACTAATAGGCGACCAACTTTTCCATTTTGTTTTTGTCCTAAGATATGTTTAATTTTTCTATGAGTTTTGGTGTCGTCAGACCCATATTGAACTACATCCACGTCTTCTCCCATAATATAGAATGGCCGTAATTGTTCTGAATACTTGGCTCCCGCAATAAAAATTTCCGCTTGGTCACAGGCACATTTTATTTTTGCGGTTAAACCCGTTGGCACATATACCCCCTCAGGCTCTCCGTCCCAAACGTTATTTATCCGATTACCTATTAAACGTTCGTCCAAAGAATAGACATTCACAATAATACTCCCTGTCACAGGGACAATGCAGCTCTCATACTCTTTTAATTCGTATACAAATTCTTCATCTCTATTTAAAGTAACCCTATTGAAAAAAGCGTATGGAACTTTTGCATCGTTTATATCAATTATGGGTCTATTATCATTGTCATGGGGCGGTATGTGCAATTTATACTCCTAATGTGTCTCGATAAATTCAATTAGCTGGTTAAGATTGGGCATTGCCGATGCGCATCCTTCTTTCGAAACGACAATAGCTGCAGACGCGTTACCTCTTTTTATAGCTGATTCTAAACTTAATCCATTTGAGAGTGAGTAAAGAATTGTACCTAAGAACGCATCACCAGCTCCGTATGGTTTCTTTGCTTTCACTTTAAACACGGTATATGACTCCGTTTCACCATCTAAAATAATGTCACAACCATCAGCTCCTTTTTTGAATAACACTATTTGGTTTGGATTAAAATTAGCACTGACCTTTCGTAAATCCGTTTGTTCAAACATTATTTCAAACTCTTCTCTATTGCCAACACACATATCAGCTATTTTTGCAACTCCTCGAAGTTCAGCGGATGCCAAGGATATTGAAGTCCAAGCATTTGCTCTGTAATCAACGTCGAATATAACTGGGCATTTTGCATTTTTTGATTTTTCTATAAGTAGGTTTATTGTCGATCTCGATGGTTCATCCGAAAGCGCAGTTCCAGTGATCACAATGCCGGCATAATTCTCTAGATTTAAGTTATCAATATTTTGTTTATCTATCAAAAGATCAGCGGCATTATTACGATAGATAACGACCTTTGGCTCTTCTCTTATCTCTGCTATTGCAAGTGATGTACGAGCATTATTATTTTGAGACTTGGTTACTAGTGAAGTATCTACTTTATGCTCTTCTAATTTTTTCCAAACAAAATCACCAATTTCATCGTCTGAGACCACAGTTATAATTTGAGAACGACCTCCGAGTTTGGAAATAGAAACAGCAATGTTTGCAGCAGATCCCCCCAAATCAGAGATAAATGTACCGGCTTCACTCGTTTGTTTATTGGCTGGTTTAGGGTAAAGGTCCATTCCAGCTCTTCCTACAATTACAAATTTACCCTTTGCCATTCGTTGTTTTAATTTTATGGGTAATTCTATGGTCATTAAACTTAGGCAACTATCTTAAAATCATATTCTTCTAAGCAGGAAACTAAGGTATTGAAACCCTTTTTTGCGTACTCAAATGGATTGGCTTTCAGAGGATCTTGCTCTGCTTCAATCACTATCCAACCTTTGTATCTAATATCTTTAAGCCGTTTGATAAATTTTCGATAATCAATGCAACCATCTCCTGGCACTGTAAACACGCCATCCAATACACAGTCTAAAAAGCTATCTTTACTTTTATCCACATTCTTGAAAACGTCCTTTCTAATATCTTTTGTATGAATATGATTTATTCTATCCCCATAATTAGAAATAATTTTATCATAATCACCGTCGGCAAATAGAAGATGTCCTGTGTCTAGAAGAAGACCAACTGAGTCTCTAGTGCTATTCATTAATTGCTCGATCTCATTTTGTGTCTCTACGGCTGTACCCATATGGTGATGAAAGGTCAATGGTACGCCTTTGTCTAAGCAATAATCGGCTAGATCACCTAAATCTTGGCCGTATTGCTTAATATCAAATTCGGATAATCTCGGCCTCGAATTCAAGGGTTTATTCTTTTTGTTTTGAACTGTATTGAACGTTTCACCATAAACTAAAACGCTCGCACCAACTTCGGCAAATAAATTTAAAGTTTCATCTAGTTTAATTTTTTCGTCTTTTAGATTGTTATTTAGCATTGTGCCAGAATACCAACCGGAAATAAGCTTTAATTCATGCTCTTCTAAAACTTCTTTAAGGCTAGAAGGGGTCTTTGGAAATTTTCCACCCAGCTCAGTACCTGAAAATCCAGCCAATCGTGTTTCTTTTAAGCATGTTTCTAAACTCGTATCACCTCCAAGTTCAGGTAAATCATCATTAGTCCATGAGATTGGTGACATACCAAGCTTTACCTCCATATACAACTCACTTTCTTTAAAACAATCTATTTATTCACTATCCAATCATGATTTGGATCGTTTTTAAACTTCCAAACTCTCTTGGGACCTGCCATTACATTTAAATAATAACTTTTATACCCATGTGGGACACCAACTGGATGATAGCCAGCCGGAACTAGTACGACACTTTTATCAGAGGGCGACATGGATTCATTAATACTCAAATCGTCCGTGTATACGCGTTGGGTTACGTATCCTTGCGAAGGATCTATTCTATGATAGTACGTTTCTTCAAGATAGGACTCTGTTGGTAAATTGTCCTGATCATGTTTGTGAGGCGGATAGGAGGACCAGTTTCCTGATGGAGTAATAACCTCAACTACTAATAAGCTATCAGCTGGCTCAGTTTCTGGAAGTATGTTGCAAACATATCTAGTGTTGGAACCTTCCCCCCTTTTTTCTTTTTCCATTTTCTCTGGTATAATTACGCGAAATTCCTGATCCTGAGTTAAGCCGGGTGCGGTGCAATAAGCAAACTCACAATCTGTAAGTGTATTTATTTCAAAGCTTTGATTGGCTGGACAGTAAAACGCAAAAGGTGCCTCGTTATCAAAAACTGAACTTCTGCCTTTAAAGTTCCCAACTTCTTCTCCATTTAAAAAAAAGTTTATTTCTCCACTTAATAACACAACGCAGACCTCTCGTGAGTCACCATTTCTAGAGAACTTATTACCTTTAAAAGCTTTATAAACCTCTAATCCAACATATTTCCAGCCAGCACTCGAAGGAGTGATGTTATGTAATCTCATAGACTTCAAATCTGGATTAATTAGGAGCTTGCTCACTATTTGGATCCTTTGTCTTGTATTGCTCTAGCCACTAAATACTTCTTTGAAAGATCTGACTTGCTATTATCGATGAAGGTTTCTGGAATCGCCACATCCCACCAAGCACCTCCTTCCTCAGTACTTATATTTGGATCTGTATCTATCACTATAACATTAACGCCCTTTTTTGAAATTGCGCTTTTAACCTCTCTCTCCAATTCAGTTATGTCGGAAACATGGGTGGCTTCAGCTCCCATAGATTTTGCATGAGAAACGTAATCAATTTCTATCTGATTCTCGAATTTAGAGTCTGAAAACAGGTTGTTAAACTCAGTCCCCCCAGAAGCTTTTTGTAAGCGATTAATACAACCATAACCTCTATTATTTGTAAGGATGAGAGTCATTGAAACGCCCATCATTGCGGCGGTAGCGAGTTCCGAATTCATCATTAGGTAAGAGCCATCGCCTGCAAAAATTACATTTGGTCTATTAGGTGCAGCGAGATTTACTCCAATACCAGCTGAAACCTCATATCCCATACAAGAATACCCATATTCCATATGATACGTATCTTGATCTAAAACTCTCCAGAGTTTATGTAGTTCTCCCGGCATTGACCCTGCTGCGCCTATTACGACTGTGTTTTCTGGCACACTTCGGTTTACTGCTCCGATTACTTGACTGTCGGCAGGTAGACTATTCATTAAACTAGTAGAAGTTACTTTGTCTACGTCTTTTGTCCAATTTGACTTTGCTTGGGAATAATGCGCGATATAGTCTGCACTAACCTTATAATTTATGCTTAGCTCTCTCAGCAATTGGAGTGTCTCCTTAGCATCCCCCAGAACAGGTATGGACTTGTGTTTAGTTAGATCATGTGCCTGAACATTTATGGAATATACCGGAGCTTTTATTAGTCCGTTGGAGCCTGTAGTAAAATCTTGCAAGCGACTTCCTACGGAAATAACGAGATCTGCGCCTGATATAATTGCATTGGCTGAACTAGAACCTGTCACTCCGATAGATCCAAGGTTCTGCTCATCTTTTTCTACTAAGACTGATTTTCCAGCTTGTGTTGCCACTAGTGGTATTTTAGTTAAATCTAAAAATTTCTTTAGTTCGTTTTGCGCATCGCTATATTTTACTCCTCCACCAGCGATTACTACAGGTTTTTTTGACTTTTTTAGTGAGTTAGCCAACCTCTCTATCTCTCTTCGGTCTGGTTGAATTCTTCTGACATTCCAGTGAACAATTTCAAAAAAAGATTCTGGATAATTATAGGCTTCGGCTTGGACATCTTGACAAAACGCAAGAGTAACAGGGCCAGCCATAGCTGGGTCAGTAAGAATAGACATGGCTTTGGGTAACGCATTGAGTAATTGTTCGGGCCTAGTTATTCGATCAAAATATCTGCTGACCGGTCTGAAGCAATCATTGGCAGATACAGTTCCGTCTTCAAAATCTTCAACCTGTTGAAGTACTGGGTCAGGGCGTCTGTCAGCAAAGATATCACCTGGTAGTAAAAGAATTGGTAGCCTATTAACGTGAGCTAATGCCGCTGCTGTTACTAGGTTGGTTGCTCCAGGACCAATAGATGATGTGACGGCCATAAACCTTCTCCTTCGCATCTCTTTTGTATATGCTAATGCCGCATGGGCCATGCCTTGTTCGTTATGCCCTCTATAAGTCGGAAGTTCGGATTTATGCTTTTCTAAAGCCTCACCTATGCCAGCAACGTTACCGTGACCAAATATTCCCCACACACCTTTGAAAGCCATTTCAAACGATCCATCAAATTGTTCAATCTTCTGGGCAATCATCCACTTTACCAGAGCCTGCGCTGCAGTTAATTTAACTGTTTTCATTTTTAATTTTTCCTCTTCCATAACTTGATAAGCGTAGTAAATTTATTAAACATCTCATCCTTTGCTTGTTGATTAGTTATTTTATTTCCAAACCACTTTCTGGCTGTTTCAAAAAATATCGACCGTCCCACTGCAAACCCCTTTACGTGTTTATAATTTTTACATAGATCAAAAACTGAAGCCAATTTATCTGAGGGCGCATCCATGCCCAAAACGATTATTCCTTGGGCATATGGATCAAACTGCTGTACGATATCATTGGCTTTTGACCAAAACTCGACATTTTCAATAGGCTCTAGTTTCCACCAATCGGGATAAATATTATCTTCATACAATTTCTGCATAAGAGATAGGATCTGCTCAGGAGAGCAAGCTTTGTCATTTCTTTTTGTAATAATCTCCAATAATAGTTCATGGTTAGTAAGCCTACACGCTTGCGCTAATTGACTTAAAAGTTTTACTTGATGTTCATAGATGTCTTTTGGATCATCATTTCTTAAGGGTGCCAAGACTTTCACACAATGATTAACTGGCCAGTTTGCCAGTCGTGATCCTATATCAGGCTCCTCAGTTAATTCTAAAGGAAATACACCTGCCTTTTCAATTGGTCTACCAATCCATATGTCATGATCAGACGCGGCATGCAAAGAGCTTTCTGCATATTCTTTATCTAAAAGGATACCTACATTTTCTTGCTCAGTTTTTTGCGCCTCCAAGCAGGCCTCTAATGCCATTGATTTGAAAACAGCGATATCCTCTTTTTGTTTTTCATTTTCCTCTGCTAGCTTTTTAAATTGCACTCTGTGATCTATTGCCAAAGTAAAAAGGTTATCAAAACTCTTTCTTCGATTTGTACTCCAATGCAGTTGTTCAAGAAATGTATCTTGTCTTAAAGAAAAGTGCTGGCTACCATTTTTAAGGTAGTGTTCTAACTCTATTTTAGATGGATAAGCTGGTGCACATCCATGTCGAGAGACTGTTAAAGCACCACATGCATTGGCATACTTCGCGCATAATTCCAACGACTGATCATTTAACCAACCATATAAAAAACCTGCCATAAAGCCATCACCAGCACCCAGGACATTAAATATCTCAATTTTATTAACTTTTACAGAAATACCTGAATCCCAGTTAATTATAGCATCGGGGAAAACGGTGCACCCCATGGCGCCCCTTTTACAGACTATTATAGCTTGCGTTAGTTCACGACAGATTCGAAGCGCCTTTAATGTGTCTTGAGTTCCTCCAGCTATATGCCATTCTTCTTCCGTTCCTACAATAAGATCACAGTGGCTTATGATTTTTTGAACATGACTTGTTACGACTTTACTTTCTTCGAACCTGCTCTCACCATCACCATGACCGCCTAGGGACCAGAGGTTCGGACGATAATCAATATCAAACCCAACAAGCACATTATTATTTTTTGCATAGTTAATTGCTTGGAACGAAGCTTCTGATACTTGCTTCGAGCTAAAGTGGGTACCGGTTACAACAACACATTTTGAGCGTTTAATAAAATCTGGATCAATTTCATTCTTTGTGAGGCCCATATCAGCACAATTCTCACGGTAAAATAATAGAGGGAATTGTTCCTTATCGCGAATTCCTAAAATAGCGAGAGCGGACAAACGTTCCTTATCAATAATAATTCCCTCTGTGTTTACACCCTCTCTAGTTAATTGCTCAGTAATAAATCGCCCGAAATGCTCATCACCTACTCTTGTAATGACTGCAGATCTCAAACCTAATCTTGACGCTCCGATGCTAATGTTAGTAGGACTACCCCCAATGTATTTTTGGAACGACGTCATGTCTTCCAGTCGTCCTCCAACTTGTCCTCCATATAAATCTACTGAAGATCGTCCAATTGTTATTACATCAAGATCATTTTTTTGATTAACCATTTTACTTTTAAGCCTTTCAAAAAGCTGATGTTTTCTCCTTTTAAATCACTGCTATCTTCCGGAGAATTCTGTTTCAAGTTTCTCTAACTCTGCACCACCTGCCATCAAGGGTCTAAGGTTATTCATATCAATTTCGTCTCTTGATCCCTCGGCCAAAACTTTTCCTCTGTTCAGAAAAGCAAAACGATCTCCCAAAAGCTTAGCATGCATATCATTATGGGTTATGAATATTATGGCTATGTCACCTAACTCTTTTACTTTTTTTATAGTTCTTAAAACTTCTAACTGCTGTTTTTGTCCGAGGGCCGAAGTTGGCTCATCCAGAATAAGAACATTGGCTCCAAAATAAATAGCTCTAGCGATCGCTAGTGTCTGTCTTTGACCGCCTGACATAGTTCCTATCGGTTGTGTTGGGTCCGCTACATCAATACCCAGTTTCGCCATTTCCTTTTTTGTGATGGTATTCATCAGAGGCATATTTAAAAATAAGCCTTTGGTAATCTCTCTACCTAGAAAGAAATTTCTAGTCACACTCATCAAAGGTTGTAACGCCAAGTCCTGATACACTGTACCGATACCAGCAGACACAGCCTGTCTTGGTGACTTAAAATTCACTGGCTCACCGCTCAGCAGTATTTCGCCCTCACTAGGCATGTGGACCCCAGATAACAGTTTTATTAGTGTTGATTTACCTGCACCATTATCACCCAATAAAGCCGTTATCTCACCCTTAAAAACCTTAAATGATATATCCTTCAGCGCTATTATGTTACCAAAAAACTTCGATACACCTCTAAATTCAATTGATGGGATCATAGTCTCTTTAGCCTTTCACTATCCTGTCTCTCAAAAATTGGTTTAAAAGAGCAGATCCTAAAATTAGCATTCCTAGCATC
Source organism: uncultured Alphaproteobacteria bacterium (assembly GCA_902596985.1). Lineage (GTDB taxonomy): Bacteria > Pseudomonadota > Alphaproteobacteria > Rhodobacterales > Rhodobacteraceae > CACIJG01. The sequence continues at coordinate 486 of CACJWR010000001.1, read as the reverse complement.
ACCCTAAAAAGGTTATTGTCGATAAAAGGTACAAAGTTTATGCCTCGGCTTGCGATTGCAAAAATTAATGCCCCAAGAACTGCTCCAACGACAGAGCCGTAACCGCCTGTTAATGCACAACCGCCAATAACCGCCGCTGCAATTGCATGTAGCTCGCGAAAATCTCCTGCTTTGGGATCTGATGCACCAGATGTCATTACGGTTAAAATTCCTAAAAGACAGGCAAGAGAGGTCGAGATCATAAATAAGCTAATTTTCACCCTTGCTACTGGAACACCAACAGCTCTTGCAGCCACCGGGTCACCTCCAGACGCATATATCCAATTTCCATATGGTGTTCGATTGGTAATGAAAGCAACTATGAACACAAGAATGATAAAGTAATAAACTTCGGCATCGAAGGGAACCCCAAAAGCCTTGTCGAATGCGAAAATATTATCAATCAGCGTAGGATCCTCTCCACCTCCCGGGGGTGGTTTTAGATTT